>JAFAUR010000327.1 GCA_019243205.1 Acidobacteriaceae bacterium
GTGCGCGTAATGGCGGTTGGCCGTTTCGTACTCGACGTGCGCCACCGCGATCGTGATACCGCGCGCCTTCTCTTCGGGCGCATTGTCGATGGAATCGAAGCTCCGGAACTTCACTTTCGGATTGTGCTTCGCCAGCGTCTTCGTGATTGCCGCCGTCAGGGTTGTCTTGCCGTGATCGATGTGTCCGATCGTCCCGATGTTGACGTGCGGCTTGCTGCGGTCAAATTTCTCTTTCGCCATTTGAATCCTTCCTACTCTCGATGTCGCTTACCTTGTCGCTACCCCGCCCTTGTTGCGGTTGATGATTTCTTCTGCTAAATTGCGCGGCACCTCTTCGTACTGCCCGAAGTGCATGGTGAAGCTGCCGCGGCCCTGCGTGCGCGAACGCAACTCGGTCGCGTAGCCGAACATTTCCGATAACGGAACCATCGCCTTGATGATGTGCGTGCCGCCCGCGATCTCCGTTCCTTCGAGACGTCCGCGGCGAGAGATCAAGTCACCGTTGACCGAACCCATGTATTCCTCGGGAACCGTTACCTCAACGCGCATGACCGGCTCAAGCAGAACCGGCTTGGCTTTAGAGGCCGCTTCCTTGAAACAGATCGAAGCGCAGATCTTGAAGGCCATTTCCGACGAGTCGACTTCGTGGTACGCGCCGTCGAAAACCGTGACCTTGATATTGTTCAACGGATAGCCTGCGAGAATGCCGCCCTCGAGGGCTTCGGCTACGCCCTTTTCAATCGCCGGAATGAACTCCTTGGGGATGTTGCCGCCCGTAACTGCGTTGGCAAACTCGAAGTCTTTCTCAGGGTCCGGCTCAACGCGCAGCTTGACGCGGGCATACTGGCCGCTTCCACCCGTCTGCTTCTTGTGCGTATAGTCGTACTCGGCGCGTTGGCGGATGGTCTCGCGATAGGCCACTTGGGGCTTGCCGACGTTTGCGCCGACATTGAACTCGCGCTGCATGCGATCGACGATGATTTCGAGATGCAGCTCACCCATACCCGAAAGAATGGTCTGGCCGGTCTCGGGATCCGTCGACACATGCAAAGTGGGATCTTCGGCGGCGAGCTTGTTGATCGCGATGCCGAGCTTCTCCTGATCCGCCTTCGTCTTCGGCTCGATGGCGAGCTGAATGACGGGCGCCGGGAAATCGATTGACTCCAGCAGGATCGGATGCTCCTCATCACAGATGGTGTCGCCCGTGACGACCTGCTTCAGACCGACAGCCGCGCAGATATCTCCCGCCAGCACTTCCGAAATCTCTTCGCGCTTGTTCGCGTGCATCTTGACCAGTCGCCCGATCCGCTCGCGCTTACCTTTGCTGACGTTGTAGATGGATTCGCCGGCGTTGAGCTTTCCCGAGTAGACACGAATGAAGCAGAGCTGACCGACGAACGGATCGGTCATGATCTTAAATACGAGCGCTGAGAAGGGCTCGGAATCACTCGCTTTCCGCTCCATGGTGACTTCCGGGTTGTCGACGGCGTGGCCCTTTACCGGAGGGATATCGACCGGGGACGGAAGGTAAGCACATACTGCATCGAGCAGATTCTGCACACCCTTGTTCTTAAACGAAGACCCGCAGATAACGGGGAAGATCTTCTGCGCGATGGTGGCTTTGCGGATACCGGCAACGAGTTCCTGCTCTGTGATCGGTTGCCCTTCGATGTACTTTTCCATGAGCACATCTTCGGTTTCGGCAACCGCTTCGATCAGCTTGTCACGGTACTCTTTGACTTGTTCGACGAGATCGGCCGGAATGTCCACGTCATCGTACTTGGCGCCGAGTGTTTCATCGCGCCAGATACGCGCCTTCATCTTAACGAGATCGATCACGCCCTTGAAGTGATCTTCGCTACCTACCGGCAACTGGATCGGCACGGGACGCGCGCTCAGACGGTCGACAATGGTCTGTACCGAATGGAAGAAGTCGGCGCCGACACGGTCCATTTTGTTGATGAAACAGATGCGAGGCACGCCGTACTTGTCGGCCTGACGCCACACGGTTTCCGTTTGCGGCTGCACGCCGGCGACAGCGTCGAACACGGCACATGCACCGTCGAGAACGCGCAGACTGCGCTCAACTTCGGCGGTGAAGTCGACGTGACCGGGAGTATCGATGATGTTGATGGTGATGTCGTTCCACTGGCAGGTGGTCGCAGCGGAGGTGATGGTGATACCGCGCTCCTGCTCCTGCGCCATCCAGTCCATGGTGGCGGTTCCTTCGTGCACTTCACCGATCTTGTGCGTACGACCGGTGTAGTACAGAATGCGTTCGGTCGTGGTGGTCTTACCGGCATCGATGTGCGCCATGATGCCGATATTGCGCATTTTTTCTAACGGTACCGTGCGTGCCATATGGTTGAACCTACTGAATAAAACTACTTACCAGCGATAGTGCGCAAAAGCCTTGTTGGCTTCGGCCATGCGGTGCACATCGTCTTTCTTCTTTACCGCGCCGCCACGCATATTGGCGGCATCATTCAATTCGTTTGCCAGCTTGTCAGCCATGCTCTTATCCGGACGCGAACGGGCATTGCTGATGATCCAGCGGAGCGCGAGACTCGTCCGCCGATTTTGCGGAACTTCAACGGGCACCTGGTAATTGGCGCCACCGACGCGCCGCGTCTTCACTTCGAGCAGCGGCTTCACGTTCTCCACCGCCTTCTTAAAAGCCTTCAAGGGATCGTCACCGGAGCGCTCGCGCAAGGTCTCCATGGCGGAGTAGAAAATCCGTTGAGCGGTGGTCTTCTTGCCGTCCCACATCATGGAGTTGACAAACTTTTCGACGAGCGTCGAGTTGTACAGCGGATCCGGAACAACTTCGCGTGGCTCTGGCCGGCGTCGACGTGGCATTAACTTTTCTCCCTACCTACTTCTTTCCTTTGGCCGGAGCTGCAGCTGCTCCACCCTTCGGACGCTTGGCGCCGTATTTCGACCGGCCCTGCTTGCGATTGGCAACGCCGGAGGTGTCGAGCGTTCCGCGCACGACGTGGTAGCGCACACCGGGCAGATCCTTTACACGGCCGCCGCGGATGAGCACGATCGAGTGCTCCTGGAGGTTGTGGCCCACACCCGGTATATAGGTTGTGACCTCGATTCCGTTGGTGAGCCGCACACGCGCAACCTTCCGCAAAGCCGAATTCGGCTTCTTGGGAGTGGTGGTGTACACACGCGTACAGACACCGCGGCGCTGCGGGCAGGCCTGCAGCGCGGGGCTCGCGGTCTTGTACCGGGTGGGCTTGCGCCCCTTGCGCACAAGTTGATTAAAGGTCGGCATTCTCTAGCTCGTGGCGCACGAACGCGGCCGCCTGATGACGGCCGCGTTTCATACGCTCGAAACGTCCTCTCTCGAAAAACTTAAAAACTTCAGCCCAAATCCAGACACGGCCTTATGGCAATATCTGAACTGAAACAATTAACTTTGGTGCGCCCTTACTCGGGCCTCAGGAGCAGCACGAACACTGCCGGCTGCCAACGATTACTACAAGTGACTGTCAGAAGGCTGATATAGCGTATTCACCAGCCTCGATCGCGAGGGTAACTGCTTCGGATAAGCCCATACCAGAAGCCAACGTCGCCTCCTGACTGGAATCAGGAGCTTATTGGCCCGATAGCGGGGCCGCGACTCCCAGCCGGACGCTTATTTGAAGCGCGGTAGCACGGAAGCCGAAGAATCAACTCGCCAAACCCCTCTAGTTTAGGGGTAATTTGATGTGCCTGTCAACCAACCCAAGCC
>JAFAUR010000342.1 GCA_019243205.1 Acidobacteriaceae bacterium
GCTGTCTCCCTTTGGGCTCACGTCGAGTCGTTATTCCGAATCAGTCCGAGCTCGCTGTTTCGGCACGTTTGGATTTTTCAACTTATTCTCTTTATCATTCTCGTTCCGATTGTGATCGAGCTATTCCGGTCGAAAAACAGCGGCAACATCCTACGCTCTCCGCAGTGGATGCAGATCGTTTTGTACGCACTCCTGGTCTACTATGGGGCGCACTTCTACTTTTTCCTGTACTGGTCGGCTAGTCACCTGAGCAGTGCCGCTACCTGGCGAACGTTTTCCTCGGGATGGCTATTACTCTTTTCGCTGTCCGCGGTCTACTACACCGTCCGGCTGGAAGAATCGAAGAGAGGAACCTGAGGCGGATCGCCGGCGCGTGTCGACCTTCCGAACGCGTCCGGCAAGTTAATGTCCACGCGCAGACCAGGTCTGGCATTGATAGCCCGAATGGTACCGTCATGAATCGAAATCGCTCGCTCCGCAATCGCCAGACCGAGACCGACGCCTCCGCCGCTGTCTCGGCTTCTGTCCGCCTCCACTCGATAAAAAGGCTTGAACAGATTCTCGAGATTCTCGTCCGGAACGCCGGGCCCGAAATCTCGAATAGTGATCTCCGCAATCGACCGCCGTCGCTCTAATCCCACTTCGATGTAACTCCCTGGAGGCGAAAAGCGGACAGCGTTGCGCAGCACGTTCTCCACCGCTCGGCGTAGCAACTCCCGGTCGCCAAGGAGCCAAACCTCTTCCCGCTTCGTTATCAGCAGGGTTCGCCCGTTTGCGCTGGCCTCCATCTGGTTATCATTGATGACGTCCATTAATAAGTCGAGCAGTGAAAGCTCCTCACGCTCGCGACTTCGCGGATCGCCTTCCGCCCTGGTTACCTGTAGCAGTTCCGAAACCAGCTTGCTCAGAAGATTCAATTCCTTATCGATCCGGCTGAACGAGGCTTCACGGTCCGGATGGGCGCGAGCCAGTTCAACCGCGAATTTCAATCGCGCCAGTGGTGACCGTAGTTCGTGAGAGACGTCTTGCAGCAGTCTACGTTCTGCTGTCAGAAGGTTCTCAATGCGGTCGGCCATGACATTGAAAGCGCGGGAAAGTTTTCCGATCTCATCTCCGCGTTTCGTGTCCGCCCGGCTCGCTAAATCTCCGCGCCCAAACCGTACGACGACCTGTTCGAGCGCGCGCAGCGGAGACGCCAGGTGTACCGCCAGAATGTAACAAAAGACGACGGTAGCCGCCACCATCCACAAGTAGAAAGGAATGGGGCTCGGCGGTCCGGGCGGATGCAGGCTGTCGATCACCAAGCGGTATTTGCCGTCTCGGGAAGGCCAAGCCGTTAGCATCCGGCTTTGTGTCCCGGGGCTCCACAGGGGCGCTATATGCCGCAACTCTGCTTTACGATTCTTTCCCGATAGCACGTCGATTCCGTTCTGATCAACCAGCGAATGGGTTCCCGGATAATACGAATCAAGTCGAGCGAAGTACTCGGCGAGCGCAGGTTTGCCACCGGTCTCGTAGGCATTCTCGGCTTCGATTGTCTGGAACGAGAGGGTCCGCGAGAAGAAATCGTGTCGCGCGGGTGTAAAGCGGTTACGGAAGCTGTAGGTGAAGTTCAATCCTGCCAGGCAAGCCCCAAGCGTCAGCAGAAACCAAATCAGAATCTTCGCGAAAAGAGATCTCATGAGGCTTCTGATTCGGACGCTACAGGTTCGTTCGCGGCGGCGGCGAAGAGATAACCGACACCCCTGACGGTTCGGATCAGTTCTCTTCCGCGCTCGAGTTTTTTCCTGAGATGGCTCACGTGCACATCAAGTGCGCGCTCAAGCGGGTTCGCTTGGCGGCCATATAGAAACCGGGCGAGATCGTCTCTCGAAACAACACGTCCGGCAGACCTGACCAGCACTTCCAGAATGTCGTACTCGATTGAGGTCACGTCGACAGGCACACCATCACGAAGAACTTGACGTGTGCCCGCGTTCATTCGGACGCCATTCGCTTCCAAGACCTCTGGCTTGAGTGCGGAACCGCGTCCCACCCGGCGCAGTACGGCGTGAATCCTCGCCAGCAGCTCATCCGGATCGAACGGTTTCGGCAGGTAATCATCCGCCCCTGCATTCAAACCAGTAACGCGATCCCCATATTCCGTCCTGGCCGTCAACATAATAACCGGAACGGCGCTGCGTCTGCGCAGGTTTCGCAGAACCTCAAACCCATCCATCTCCGGAAGCATCACATCGAGAATCACCAGGTCGAACATGCCCTCCAGCGCTCGTGCTAGGCCTTCGCTTCCAGTGTGAGCTTCGGTCAGGACGACGCCGTGTGCCGAAAGGAATTCATGGATCAACGCAGCCAGTTCTGCGTCATCGTCAATCA
>JAFAUR010000392.1 GCA_019243205.1 Acidobacteriaceae bacterium
GTGTCCAAAACCTCTTGGATCTTCCGGTAAGGAACGCCCTCGCTGAGCAGCAACATCATGCGTGCTCTCATCACATCGCCTGCCGCAAGACTACGCGACTGCGCCATCTGTTGCAGTTCCTGTCTCTCTTCCTCGCTTACAACCATCGCAGCAGCCCTAAATGGCATCTTAATCCGGCGCTCAATTCTAGCTAAATGTTACTCAGATACAGGCCACTAGTGTAGTCGTTTTAGGAAGATTACATTCGAATTTATTTTGATCAACGAAGGTGTTGGATAGCTTGTCAGGGCATGACCGGTCTTTGCTTCGATTAAGTAGCCAAACATACAAACCAGTTCGGAGACGATCGCATGTCTGCGACGCATAGCAATCACGGAGGGAGTCTTGCGGATTCGTAAAGATAGTGCACACGTCCTGGCCACTCTCGTGTGTGTGCTCCAATGGCCCGGTCGCGTCACACCGAACAATCAGGAAACGGCAGACTTGCTCAGCAAAATGAGGGTATTCGCACTGTCCGCATGTACCCTGGGCTAGAGAGTCCCTCGCTTGAGTTCTTCGCTGCGCTGTTCCAATAGATTCGTCGATCTCAGGTGCAACAGGGGCAATTCGCAAAACATCAATGTCTCGTTAATGTTCCCCCACTCAGCTGCATAGCTTCGGATGAATCAGCATCGGCTTTCCGCGGCAGATAGTCCAACGCATGGCGGAGGAAGTGAACGAAGCACCGCTGGCATAATGCTTCCGATAAGACTTCGCGGATGGCCCTGCGCGAGCCTGACGTACTCGTCCCTAATCAACACTTACACGCGAACTTGAGCAAAAGTCATTCAAAGTCTCAACATTCTCGGAATTCTGCCCGGAACTAATTCCCGAAGTTCGTCGCCAGATAATGCACGATCACCTTAATCTCGGCGTCCGAGGCCTGGGCACCGTGGGCGACCATATTCTGGACTATTGCGTTCCAACCCTTTTGGTCGGTTCGCTGACTTTTCAGGACGTCCAGCGAGTGACAGCTCGTTCCGCATGTTTTCCTGACAAGTTCTTTGGCTCCGCCCGGCGGCAGAGCCGGCGAAGGAGTTTCATCTGAGTTTTGCTTGTTCTCGCCTAAAGCGGCCGCAGCAGCCGCAATCACCGACCCCGGCAAGGGTTTGCGACGGACATCCGGCAGGGCAAAGGCGACCAGACTGTTACTCAGCCCCCCACCCAGAAACCCACCGCCACCGGTTGCCATCACTGCGACGTATTGCCGGCCATCCCGTCCCATATAAGTAACGGGGCTGCTATGGCCGCTTGCCTCCAGCTTTGCTTCCCACAGGAGCTTTCCAGACTTCGAATCAAAGGCGCGGAATCGAGAATCGTTTGTGGCTCCGATGAAGACAAGCCCTCCAGCAGTAGCGATGCTTCCGCCCAAATTCAGAGCGCCCGTATTGTGAACGCCCACCGCTTCCAGAGACTCCACTGTCCCCAGAACCGATCGCCAAGCGATATCGCCCGAAGCCAAATTGACGGCGATCAATTCTCCAAATGGCGGATTCTGACATGGAACGTGCGTCTCGCGGTTCCAAAACCGGGCGTATGTTCCGTATGCCGACGTTCGCACGTACCCGGAATCTTGTTTCGCCATGTGTCCCCATTGGCCGATGTTCATAACGTTGGCGTACAAAAGTCCGAGCTGAGGATCAATGGAGACGCCGCCCCAGTTCCCACCTCCCAAAGTGCTCGGAAAAAACAGCACGTTGCCTCCCAGAGGTAGCGGACTGTATGGCCCGCCAATCGTCATATGATTTGTTTCCAACAGTTCTTTGCAGAAGTGTGCCTGTTCGGGCGAACGGTCGTAGAGATCTCCTATAGAGAAGGTGTTCTTTGAAAGCGGAGGAGGCTTCGAGGGGAACGGCTGTGTCTTCGATGTCACTTCACCGGGAACGCTTGACTGCGGTACGCGACGTTCCTCAACTCCGTAAACGGGCTCTCCGGTCAGGCGGTTGAATACGAATAGCAGACCCATTTTGGTGATTTGAGCAACGGTCGGCATCGTTTGACCATTGCGATGCAGCTCGAACAGCGCGGGTGGAGCGGCCAAATCGTAATCCCAAAGATCGTGATGAACCAGTTGCTGGCTCCATAGCCTTCGGCCCGTGCGAGCGTCGAGCGCAACTAGCGAATTGCCGTATAATCCATCGCCGACACGATCCGCGCCGTAGAAGTCTGATGTGGGGGCGCCGACCGGTGCGTAGATGATGCCGCGTTTAGTATCGACGGTGAAGAAGCCCCAGACATTCGCCCCAGAGCGATTCTTCCAGGCATCGGCAGGCCACGTCTCCGCGCCCGGCTCACCCGGTCGCGGAACTGTATGAAACGTCCAAAGCAGCTTGCCGCTTTTTGCATCCCAGCCACGGATATCTCCGTATGCGCCTTGCGTGGGAGAGTTTTCGCCATTGCTACAACCAGTGATGACGATATCGTCGAACACGGCGGGCGGGGACTGTAACGCATAGCGACCGTCCTTCAGGTCTCCCAGAACGCCCGCCTTCAAGTCCAGGCGACCTTCGTTTGCAAAGCCCGGCGCCGGTTTCCCTGTTGTGACATCCAGAGCCAACAAGAACGGGCCGTTGCCTGCGAAGACGCGTGGATTGAGACCATGCGCCCCGGTCCAATAGGCGAGGCCACGAAGGGCTGTTGGCGCAGTCTGGTATTTCCAAAGCAACTGGCCAGTTTCCGGCACCAACGCGTACACGCCGTCCGGGGCGGTGATATACATAACGCCATTAACAACAATCGGAATGGCTTCTGAGCCTGGTTTGCCCGTTCGGAACGTCCAGGCCAGAGCTAGCGAGCTGACGTTACTTGGGTTAATCTGCTGGCATCTTGAGTACCGCATCGCGCCCGGATCATTTCCATAGGAAGGCCAGTCAGTTTGGGCTAGCGCCAAAGCTCCTATCAGAAGTACGACAACAAAGCGGATCATGAAACGTGTCGCCCATCACGCGATGGACGAGAGCGAGCCAACCATTCAGGGTATCTCTTACCATCATCTCTTCTTGAATGAGGGTGTCCCGGCCTTAGTTGAAGGTTGAGGGCGGCTGAGTTTCATGTTACGCCACCTTCTCGGAGGAGGCGTTGGGTTTTCGTTCTCTTCCGAGAACGACGGCAAGGGCCCAGAGGTGACGGTGTCCGACAACTTTGCGGAAGTGTTTTCTGTAAGTAACCACGCCGATGCGACCCAGCGCTCGACCATTTCGCCGGTACGCCAGCGAGTCACGTTGTGGGTTCTCTTTTGCACGCCGCTTTGCGGGCTCTCGATCACATTCGTGGTGCCGAGGCATTTGAACAGCGAAGGCGGGAGCTGTAGGCGCTGGACAGTGACCATCTCCGCCATACCTTCGCGCAAGCTTCTCGCTGCGGATTCATGTTCGTGCTCCAGGAAGCGTGCCAGTTGCTCCAGCCGTTTCCTGCCTTCAGCAGGATCGGAAACGCGCCAGGCCGCTCGCATCAAGTTCAGCGCTTGCGGTTGCTCTTCCTTCGGTAACTCATCGAGCACGTTGCGCATCTTGTGGTTACGACAGCGCTGTACAGGTTGATCGGAGCCAAACACTTCTTCAATGGCGGCCCGCAACGCTTTTGCGCCGTCAATGACGAAGAGATATTTACGGTTTGTCGGCAGGCCCTGATCGCGCAAGTGCGTGAATAATTGCTTTACCGCCGCCGCGTTCTCAGTGGGCGCCGACTTCGATGCCGAGCACATGCTTGATCCCGGCGCGATCGATTCCCACCGCGCTGATGACGTGATGTGATCCGAAGCGTTGACCATCGATGTAGAGGACCAGCAGTTCCGTCTTTTCCCAGCGCCGCTCGCGCACTTCGCGCAACCGTTCCAAGCTTCCTTCGATTGCCTGGCGGCTGATGCTGCTGCGCGACACGCCAGCCGTTTCCGCCATCTCTGGCAGCACTTCGGCGTACTCACGCGTCGAGACCCCGCCTAGCAGCGTACCCATCATGCGTTGCGCCGTGGCCTCCTTGTCCTGCAACGATTCATACGCCGGCACGCGCACTTCGCCCTCCTGTTTCTGGCGTAGGCGGGGGCGCTTCACTTTGATCTGCCGGTCGGCCAGACTGACGCGCCCGTTTGCGATCCGTGCCAGCGGATGTCACCGCTGCTCTTGCCCGGCGTGCGCGGCCCAGCTACCTGCTCCCCACTTAAAGTCAAAATGGTCTCGATGGTCTGCCGGCCAATACGGTCGATCACTTCGTCGACCGCTACCCGAGCCTGCGTGACCAGTTCCATCAGCGGTAATAGGATTTGACCGTTCGCTTGGGCGAACTCCTCGATTGCGGCGGCAGCTGTTTCTGCCTCCCGATCTACGATGTGGTACGGTTTCTTCACGGCGGTGGTTGTCCTTTCCAGGATTGTTTTTGGCGAATCGATTCTAACGAACCGGGCCGCCACCGCCGCCTCTCAACGTTCAACTAAATCTGGACACGCTCGCCGTGAATTTTTCCGAGATACAAATCCGGAGACTCTTTTCCAATTTGGAGATGACCCATATACCGGCCTTGAAGTCGGAACGCTCCAGCCCAAATGAAGGTATTCCTAACCGGCGCTGCACGGCGAACCAGTCGCACATTGAGGTTTAGCGCCTATCTGGATCGTCTTTTCGTTGTCCTCGATTTCCAGTTGGCTTCGAAAGATCGGCTCCCAATTTTTCGTTAACTGAGGCCGGTCAGACTTATCAAAAACGTACTCGCTCAGGCCATTACCGTAAGCATGAGCTTCAACGAGAAAATCAGTCGGCACGTTTCCATCAGGCTTTCTCCGACCCGTCAAGCGCGTTGCGCGAAAGAAATCACAGCCTTCGTATACAGCCCTGCTGTAAGCGGAGAGGTGGTGGCACTACCACCTGTGAAAATTGTCACCAGATACCCCGAGCCCGTGGTGGTGAAGGTGTTTCTTGCGAATCCCGACCATCAAGGATATAGCCGGTGCCACGAGTCGGCGGGAAAAATAGGACGGGTAATACTGTAAATTGGTTCGCCGAGACCTCGGCGTGCAGAACGCAGCTTAACACGACACAGCAGCCTTAAGATTGTTCGCGGCTCCTTGCCCCTCGAGCTTATGTAGCATTCTGTCATCAGGGTCGAGCAGGTGCGCCGGGGAATTGTGGACGGCGTGTTCTACCGTTTGCCCAGCCGCGACCCATCGTGCCGGATTCGGATTCACAGCGCCAAAACCGCGAAGCCGAAACGAGCAAAACCGCCTACGCCGGTTCATACACAGAAAGTGCTACATGAAAAACGGGAACAGATGTGATTTCGATCCGACAAGCTAAAGCGGAAGACGACGTTGGCATCTGGTCGATTCTTGAGCCGATGATCCGGGCTGGCGAGACATATGCCTTACCGCGTTCTCTTTCACGCGAAGAAGCCCTCGCGTACTGGCACGCCACGGGCAATACGGTATTCGTTGCCGAGGAGGACGGTCTCATTTTAGGCACCTATATCCTTCGGGCAAATCAGCAGGGCGGCGGTTCTCACGTAAGCAATTGCGGATATGTGACGGCACCGTTTGCAACCGGACGCGGCGTGGCAAGCGCAATGTGCCGAGATTCCCTGATGCGGGCGGCTGCTGCCGGGTTTCGCGCCATGCAGTTCAACTTCGTCGTTAGCGGCAACGAACGGGCAGTCAATCTCTGAAAGCGACACGGCTTCGAGATTGTAGGGATTTTGCCAAACGCGTTCCTGCACCCCACACTTGGGTATGTGGATGCGCTCGTCCTGTTCCGACCGTTGTGATTCTGCCCATCTCCCGGCAAGCCGCGATTGACCGTTCAACCCCAACGGATCTCAGTGTGGGAACCGCATGCTCGCAACCCGCCAGTCCCAGAGCTCAAAACCGTCTGATTGTCGCGGACCAGGCCGGTGCGCCGTTATCGTGGTAGCTCGTCTGAATCCGGTCTGGTTCGATCGTGACAACGTTCCATCCATCGCCGGGGCTGAATGCCGCTCTCAGTTCTTCCTGACTGATGGGATGCGGGCCAGTATTGGGACCATGGTCGCTGAAGCAAACCGATACACTGTTCCATCCTGCTCGGTTACGGACCCAAGACTCGCCAGGTAAATCGGTCGCTCATCGCGGTCGAAAGTGTGGAACAGCCCGCAGTCCACACTGTCTTAAACCTGCGACCCAAACGCTCCAGGTGGAACGCGTCAACCG
>JAFAUR010000315.1 GCA_019243205.1 Acidobacteriaceae bacterium
ATGGGCCTGTATCTACGTGGTGGTGTTTGGTGGTACGAATTTGTATTCGCTGGAAAACGAATACGCGAATCTGCAAAGACAACCCGAAAGACTATCGCTGCTGAGGCGGAGCGGAACCGCCGACTAGAGCTTCAACGGGCTTTGGCAGGCATGCCCAGGGAAAGCCGCGAAGGCCGAATCAGGACAGTGAACGATTTGATCCTGGACTATTCGGGTCATTATTATTTGAATCATCGTGAGCAATCTGTCCTGTTCAGCAGGAACCGGCTTAAGCATGTTGCTCGTGTCCTAGGCACTACGCTCATTGCAGATCTGACCGAAGACAGAGTTCGTGATTACATCCGAACCCGCGCTGGCGAGGGCGTCTCCGGCAGGACCATCAACATGGAACTCGGGGAACTGAGTAGGGTGATCGGTCATCCTTGGTCTGTTCTTTGGCCAAAAGTCCGAAAGCTGGAAGAGCGAAAGGATGTCGGGAGGGCCTTAGATTCAGAAGAAGAACGACGACTGCTTGAATGCGCAGATGCCAGAAGATCACCTGTGTTCGGCTGCTTTATCCGCGTCGCACTCTCGACTGGAATGAGATGCGGAGAGATTAGGTGCCTAACGTGGAATCAGATTGACTTCGCGTCGGAGGTGATAACAGTCGGTCGGGCAAAAACCTCAAACGGAACGGGGCGACAAATCCCGATCAATGAGGATTTGAAACGGACCCTCCTACAACACGCCGATTGGTACACGAGAACCTTCGGATCTCGAAGCCCAGATCACTTTCTCTTCCCATTCGGGAAGCCGATGCCAAGTGATCCAACTCGACCGATAACGAGCGTCAAGACTATATGGAAGGAGGTCCGGAAGCAGGCAGGGGTCCGTTGCAGGCTCCACGATCTTCGTCATACAGCAGCTACCAAAATGGCCGAGGGCGAAGCATCGGAGTCTACAATGCTGTCGCTGCTTGGGCACATGAGCAGGTCAATGTTGGAGCGGTACAGTCACATCCGAATGGCTGCGAAGCGACAGGCAGTAGCAGCGCTGGGCTTACCAGAACCTGTTCGAATGAGGTCCACACAAAATTCCCCACAAGCGATATCAGGTGAGTAGTTAGCTCACGAGCCAAGTGATTCATTTGTCTGGTGAGCGCGGTAGGAATCGAACCTACAACCTAGTGATTAAGAGTCACTTGCTCTGCCAATTGAGCTACGCGCCCGCTTCGGTAGGAAGAAAATTCGCCTGGGCAGAAGAATACTGCAGCCCCAACTATACCACGTCGCGATGCACCGTTTCCGGCGAGAACGCCGGAACGCAGATCGCGAAGTACTCAGCGCCATCGTCGCCGGGAGTGCTGTAGCGGACCCACTCGCCTTTGTGCGTGACAAGTGCCTGTCCCGCCTCAACGGTCAACTCTCCGCCGGCAAATTCCACTCGTAAGCTTCCCCGCACCACGACCGTCACTTCGTCGAATTCGGGCGATTGTCCAGGCTCTTCCCAGCCTCCCGGACTGCGCATGTGAGCGACACTGATAGTCTCGTGCCCTGAATTCACCCGCCCTATGTATTCGTCGATGATCTTGGGCTTGTTGCCCGCTGATTGTACCCGTGTCGGTTTCTCGATATGTTTCGGTTGTGGCATTGCGGTAAACTTCACCAGCTTAGGGCACATCTAATCAAAGAAAATGCAAAAACAACTCGATCCGATCACTCTAATGGCTGCGCTGCTCGTTGCGCTTTGGGGTCTCACTCTGCTGACCGGACCTTACGCCGCCTTTACCGGGTTCGCGGGACTCGCGCTCCTGATTCTCCTATTCAGCTTCGACCAGGAAGGATACCGGTCCGGATTGCAGAGCCTCGGATTCGCGTTCGTTTGTGCATTCTGTGCGACGGATATAGCGGCATACCTCTCGCGATTTTTCTCTACCGGTGAGGCTCCGGCCGCAAACGAACACTTCGGCCATCAAGGGTTGGCGCTTTTTCTGGCGAGTGTCACTCTCATCTGCTGGGCAATCGATCGAGCGCGCATGAGCGCGAGGCAGCCCGCGGCCGCTCCGGTCTCGTTCCGCGAGACGCAAGTCAGTCCGCGGTTTGCGGTGCCTGCGCCCGCTCCTCTCAGCCGGCCGGAACCTGCGCCCGTTTTTGCACCTCAGGCTACCGCGGCGTCAGCACCGGTCTCGTACGCGCCTCCTCCTGTAGCGCCTGCCCCGGCGGCGCCGCCTCCGCCGGCTCCTATGCCCGCTGCAGCGCCGGAACCTTCACACGCGTATCCCAGTCCGAGTTTCAATACGCAGCCGCCCGCGCCACCTCCGACGTACGCACCGCCTCCCCCTGCATATGCGCCTCCCCCGCAACCCCCTCCCGTTCCGCGCGGAAAGGAAACCAGTATCTACGTGACGCTCGTAGGCGAAGGATTAAATCTGATGCGAGCCGTTCGCGCCGAGCATCTCGGGCAGGATTACTACAGGATCGTCGACGTCATGCCCGAAGGTGAAACCTGGCAATACCAGCCCGGCCAGGTGGTTCGAGCGCGGAAAAAGAATCTGTCCAGCGGTAAGGCGCTGGTTGCTTTCGAAGAAGCTCCTCGGTCGGCGTAAGTGGGCATATCGGATGACCATCAAGGACGAGATCGTGGAGAATATCGCCACGCCTACCGGGCCGATGCGAACTTACATCTTTCGCCCCGCGGCGGACGGCCGATACCCCGGCGTGATCCTGTATTCGGAAATTTTCCAGGTTACCGGCCCGATTCGCAGAACCGCCGCCATGATTGCCGGACACGGCTACTTGGTTGCCGTCCCCGAGGTGTACCACGAACTGGAAGCGCCTGGTACGGTGCTCCCTTACGATCAGGCAGGCGCTGACCAGGGTAACGCGCACAAATACGGGAAGGAACTCCCGGCGTACGATACCGATGCTCGTGCAACTCTTGATCATTTAAAGTCGCGGCCGGACTGCAATGGGCGTCTCGGCGTCATCGGTATTTGTCTGGGCGGCCATCTGGCATTTCGTGCAGGTATGAATCCGGACGTTCTCGCGACAGCTTGTTTCTATGCGACTGATATCCATTCAGGAACGCTCGGTCAAGGCAAGAACGACGATTCTCTCGCGCGGGCCGGGGAGATCAAGGGCGAACTGCTGCATATCTGGGGACGACAAGATCCGCATGTTCCACTCGAAGGCCGCAACACGATAAAGGCACGGCTCGAAGAAGCCGCAGTTCTCTTCCAATGGATAGAACTGAATGCCGCGCATGCGTTTATGCGCGACGAAGGCTACCGTTACGATCCCGCTCTTGCACGCTTGTGCTACGGATTCCTTTTCGATCTCCTGCACCGCCGTTTGGGCAATCAGTAACGCGGGCCAGCGCCTTGCGCTCTAACCAGTCGGAGCGTCTAAATCAATGGATTGGAAATGGGTCTCCCTTGTCTTTCTGATTCTCGGTATTGCCTTGCTGCCCATTTGGCCCTACGGCGCGAACTGGTATTGGCGCATGTACGTCAGCGGCTTTTGCTTCTTCGTTGCAGTCCTCACGTTTCTCGTCAGCTTATTCGGCAAACGCGGTAGTACGGTCTGGAGACATCGGGGCCAGGGATGATCCACGAACCACATAGGAGTTATGTTCAATGCGCAAACGAATCCTAGTTCAAGTTCCACTAGGGATGTTGCTGGTAGCCGCACTCTCGCTCGCCCAGAACAAGAATCAGCAGGATAAGAATCATAACGATGCTTTCATCAGGGGATCAGGCAGTGAGAGTCGTTTGGCCCAGGAGGTCAGGCATCAATTGGTGATGCTGCCTTATTACAGCGTTTTTGATGACCTCGCCTTCCGCGTAGACGGGTCTACTGTCACTCTGCTCGGAGCGGTCGTGAATCCTGTCCTGAAATCGGATGCGGGCAACGTGGTGAAACGAATCGAGGGTGTGACGGACGTGAAGAACGAAATCAAGGTGCTGCCGCTATCGCCGATGGACAACCAGATCAGGCGAGCGATGGCCCGTGCGATCTATGGCGATCCGCAGATCGGTGACCGGTACGGGTACCAAGCCCTCCCGAGTATCCACATCATCGTAGAAAACGGTCACGTGACTTTGGAGGGTGTGGTCGCGAATCAGATGGACAAGAATCTGATCGGTATCCGCGCGAACTCGGTTCCAAACGTCTTCTCCGTTCAGAACAATCTCCAAGTAGAGGGCAGTTAAGAGAAATCTTCTCCAAAATCTACTGCCTTCGAGGGGACCAGCCAGATTTTGGTGAGGTCCCTCTTTTTGTGCATGCGCGCGAGGCGTAAGAAAGGCGAATCCAATCACTTACAGCAAATTCTTCAAAGAAAAGTATTGCATTCAAAACAGACACATGGGACGATCTTTCCAGTGGTCCAATAGGGACAGAAGTGGCAGGAAGTGGCAGAAGACGGTCAATCGCTCAGCTCGGTGCGTGCGGAAGCTCCGCGCGGTACGCTCGACGCACGAGTGGACGAGAAGGGGCGGTTGAAGCTTCCGGTCTCTGTAACGCAGTATTTGGAGGCATTAGGGGAGCGGCGCGTCTTTATCACGACGTTGAATACGTCGACAGCATTAATCTACCCCATGTCGGTGTGGAGGGAAACCGAAAAGATGTTAGGGGAGCCCGGAGAAGATGCCGATATCAGGGAAGACGTCGCTTTCATTGCGAACCATTACGGCGAGGATTCTGACATTGATGGGCAGGGACGGGTTCTGATGCCGACAACGCTGCGGCGTGATCTCGAACTCGAAAAGGACGACGTTCACCTGCTCTTTTACAAGGGCCGAATCGAAGTATTCGGCAGCAAAGTGTACGCGGAACGTCTCAGCGCCGCGCGCTCGAACCTCAGTGAAAAGGTCAGCGCGCTCGCCAAGAAGGGTTTGCGTTAAGAATCGCTATGTATGGACTCGGGGTCACTGCATTATCCGGTGATGCTCGAGAAATCGCTCGAGTATTTGGCCATCCAGCCCGACGGTATTTACATGGACGTCACGGCCGGGATGGGCGGACACACCGCGGCCATTGCTCGGCGGCTGGCGAGCGGGTTTGTGATTGCGTGCGACCGCGATGCGGAATCGCTGGGGATAGCGCGCGCGAACACGCAGGAATTGTGGGGGCGCATCCGGTTCTTTCAGGGGAGCTTTTCGAAGCTCCCGGATGCGTTGCGGGACAACGGCGTGACGCATGTGGATGGCGTGCTCGCCGATTTAGGAGTCAGCCGGTTTCAGCTCGCTAGTGCGGAGCGAGGCTTTTCGCTGATGGAGGACGGTCCGCTGGACATGCGGATGGATCGCAGCGAAGAGTTGACGGCAGCGGATCTTGTGAACGCTTTGCCTGAAAAGGCGCTCGCCGATCTCATTTATGAGCTTGGTGAAGAAAGGAGGTCACGGAGAATCTCCAGAGCAATCGTTCGCGCGCGGCCGATTCTCACTACTGGTCGATTGGCCCAGGTGGTGGAAGAGGTCGTGCCGCGGACGGGGAGAGTGCATCCGGCCACTCAGACGTTCATGGCCCTGCGGTTGAAGGTGAATCGGGAATTGGAAGAGTTGGAACAGTTGCTTCGGATTGTACCGGAGCGGCTGCGGTCTTCGGGGCGGTTCGTCGTCCTGACATTCATGTCGACGGAAGATCGGATTGTGAAGCAGGCGTTTCAGGCGTTAGCACGCGAAGGCAGGGCACGTATTCTGACGAAGCACGTCGTCAAGCCGACAAGGGCGGAGATTTTGGCAAATCCAGCGTCGCGGAGTGCAAAGCTCCGAGCGTTGGAGCAACTTTAAAGGAAATAGGGCAATGGCGTCACTGGCAACATTTGTAAATCGCTTTGTTGGAGTAAGGGATCTGGCGGAAGCGCCGCCTGCCGTCTGGATCAGGACGGAGTCGCCTCGGTTGCGAGCAATTGCAAATGAGGATGTTTATTTGTTTGTGAAGCGGATCGATAACACCACGGTTGTACGCGCGGCCGATCCGGTTGCGCGGCGCGCCCGCAGCCGTTCGGTGGCGACGGGCTTTGTCGCCGCCTTGCTGGTGATTGCCGGTCTCGTGCCCGCGGCCTACAACACCATGGCCGGCTTTACCCTTCAGAGCCTGCGACAGGAGCAAGACAAGCTCAAACAGCAGGAAGCTCAGTTGGATCTGCAAGAGGCAAAGCTGCTCAGCTACGACCGGCTCGAAAAGCTAGCCAACAGCCTGAAAATGGTGGAACCGGTCCCGCAGCAGGTGCAGATTCTCGAAGGCACATCGAAAGCGGAGGCCCGCAACGCTTTCCCCTTTGCCACGGTTGAGGTTAGCGCGCGGTAGCTCTCCGTTCGTTTCACCCGGTTGTCTCGAAGGAAATGGAAGAACCGCCCTTTCCGCCGCAAGGTAAACAAGTAGATCGACTCGGTATTCTGGGGCTCATCCTTTTGGGATGGGCCCTCGTTGTTGTTCTCCGGCTCGTAGACCTGCAGATCTTCGCCCACCCCCAATACCTAAGGCTCGCGGAATCTCAGCAGGACCGCGTCGAGACCGTCGAAGCTCCGCGCGGCGCCATCCTCGATCGTAATGGCAATCTGCTCGCCATCAGTTCTGCCTCGCAGTTTGTCGTTGTGAATCCCAGGCGCATCGATCGGAAGGATATGGCTGCCGGTTTGCTCGCCAGTGTTCTCGGACTGGATGCCAAGAAGCTACAGGCAGATCTGGAAGCCGCTGCTGCCTCGAAGCATCACCGCGGGTATCTGGTCGTCGATCCCAACGTTTCAGAAGAAAAGGCTGACGCGCTTCGCGACATGAAACTCGACTGGCTCGAGATCCGGCAAGGCAGCTTGCGGAGTTATCCCAACGGACCGCTCGCGGCACATGTTATCGGCAACGTGGGAGCAGAGGGGCATGGAGCAGCCGGTATAGAGTGGAAGCTCGAAAAGGTGCTGTCGGGCACGCCTGGTGAGTTACAGGTCAAAGTGGACGTCAGGCAGCGGCCGTACGAATCCGAGGTTTCCAGAGCCCCGGTTCCGGGACACAATGTCCAGTTGACGATCGACAGCGAGGTTCAGCACGTTGCCGAGGATGCCTTGAAGGCTGCCGTCGTCGAGAATCACGCTGATCACGGAAGCATTGTCGCTATGGATCCGAAGACGGGTGAGGTGCTCGCGCTCGCGAACTACCCAACTTACGATCTGAACGAGCGTTTGCACGTGGGCGAGCAGCCGCACGGCCGGGAAAACCTGGCGGTTGTAGCTCCCTTCGAGCCCGGTTCGGTGTTCAAAGTCGTTACGCTTTCGGCTGCCATGGAGACCACGAATCTACGGCCGGACACCGTAATCAATTGCGGCAACGGCGTAATGACGCTGTTTACACGCGTGATTCACGACTCGCATCCGTACAGTGCATTGTCTGTAGCGGATGTGCTTGCAAAATCGAGCAACATCGGGGCCATCCGTATCGGCATGCAGGTGGGGAACAAAAATCTGTACGAGTACATCCGCCGGTTTGGTTTCGGCAAACGAACGGGTATTGAACTTCCGGCGGAGGCTCCCGGAATGGTTCGTCCACTCAAACGCTGGCAGCCCACCTCTATCGGATCTGTTCCGATGGGCCACGAAATTAGCGTGACATCACTGCAACTGGCACAATTGGGCGCCATCATCGCGAACGGAGGCTTCCTCGTACATCCCCACCTGGTTCGCTGGACCCAGGCGCCCGGCGGCAATCGGGAAAACTTTCACGCAGCTGCTCCCGTGCGGGTGTTGAAGCCCGAAACGGTGATGACGATGCGCATGATGATGCACCGTGTGACCATGCCCGGCGGCACTGCCCAGCGGCTGCATGTGCCCGGCTACACCTTCGCGGGAAAAACGGGAACCGCGCAGATCTATGATTTCGCGCACCACGTGTACACGCACCGGTACAATGCTTCGTTTCTCGGCTTTGCGCCTACTGTCGACCCGCGAGTGGTTATCATCGTGACAATTTCAGGAACAACGGGCGTGGCAGGATTCGGCGGCGCCGCCGCCGGTCCGGTGTTTGACAGCGTCATGGCGACTGCTCTACGCGAAGAGAGTGTCCCTCGGGATGTTCCCGAAGAGATCGAAGAAATGATCGCCAAAGAGGCGAAAGAGAAAGCGGCGAAGCAAAAGGGCAAGCGCAAAGAGGACGAAACGGGCGACCTGGCCATTGCGGACCTCACGACTCCCTTTACTCCTGAGGAAACGAAGGAAGCCATGGGTGCGGAGGACGCGCCGGATACAAATTCACAGACCGTCGCAGAATACAACGGACCGACGGTGCCGGATTTCGTTGGCAAAACCGTCAAGGGCGTCCTCGAAGAAGCCACCTCCGATGGCGTCGAAGTTGAGATGTTCGGGGAAGGTCTCGCCCGCGGTCAGAGCCCGCCGCCTGGCGCTCCGCTGTATCCCGGCGCGCATGTGCAGGTGAAATTCGCCCGATGAAAAAGGGCGTTCCATGGAGCTAAGGCTCGTACTCGAAACTGTTCCGCTCGCGGCAGAGCTGCCCTCCGCCCTCGCCTCGACCGACATTCGCGGCATTGCCTATGACAGCAGGAAAGCGGGCTCAGGATTCTTGTTCTTTGCTTTCCCTGGCGCGAAGACGGATGGGGCGCGCTTCGCCGAAGCCGCTGTCAAAGCCGGCGCAGTTGCAGTCGTTAGCGACCGACCTCGTCCGGGTGGGTTCGCTGCACCCTGGATTCAGGTTCTTCATGGTCGCGAGGCTCTCGCCGTCGCCGCGCGGAATTTCTATGGCAAGCCGGACGAACGAATTGCCGTCACCGCCGTTACCGGTACGAATGGCAAGACGACCAGCACGCTGTTGATTGACGCGATTTTGCGAGCCGTAGGGAAGACAACAGCCCTGGTTGGAACTATCGAGTACCATCTTGCCGGCCGAGTGCTTCCCGCGCCGAACACGACACCCGAATCGCTTGATCTTTTGCGCTTGTTTCATGAGTTGGAGGAAGCGGGCGGAACACACGCAACCATAGAGGCTTCTTCGCATGCCCTCGATTTGCGGCGTATCTATGCACTGAACGTTCACACGGCGGGGTTCACGAATTTCACGCGGGACCATCTCGACTATCACGGGACGATGGAAGCGTACTTCGAGGCCAAGCAACTGCTGTTTACGCCCGCCGTCGGACCTCCTCCACACTTTGCGGTTCTGAATGCCGACGATGAAGGCGCAAGAAAACTGAGAATTTCTCCCGAGTCACGGATCATTTGGTACAGCATCGATCGCCAGGCTCCTGCCGGATTGCCTGAGGAGCAACTCTGGCTGCGAGCGACCGATGTCGAATCGGGTTTCGATGGTTTGCGTTTTAGCGTGAGCGGCGTGGTCGATGCACCGCGCATCGAGTCGAAGTTGGTGGGACGTATCAACGTCTACAACATATTGCTGTCGTACGGGGTCGGATTGACTTACGGATTGAGTTCCGAACAAATTCAGAAAGGATTGAGAGAGTTGGTAAGCGTGCCGGGTAGGTTCGAGCGGGTGGAAGAAGGACAGCCGTTCATGGTGGTGGTCGATTACGCGCACACCGACGACGCATTGAGAAACGTCATTTCAGCGGCGCGTGCCTTGAAGCCGAAACGAGTCATAACGCTGTTCGGCTGCGGCGGGGATCGTGACCGTTCGAAGCGCCCCCTGATGGGTCTTGCCGCAGGCGAAATGAGCGACTATGTCGTGTTGACCTCCGACAATCCGCGAAGCGAGGATCCGCTTGCGATCATGAATGACGCGATGGTAGGGCTGAGCCGTTTCGATACGCCGCACATCGCCGAGCCTGACCGGGAGCGCGCCATCCGCGCCGCTATCACCAGCGCCGAACCGGGCGATGTTGTCATCCTGGCGGGCAAAGGCCACGAAACTTATCAGATCCTGCGGGACGGTCCCATCCCGTTCGATGATCGCGAAGTGGCCCGCCGCGTCCTGCGGTCGTTCGGCTACAACCGCCGCGGCTGATGGAGCCTGCCCCGCCAAAGCGGGACTGGCACCATGAAAACATAACTGATGCTTTACTGGCTGTTCACTCAAGTCCTGCAGAAGTATGTACATAGCTTCAATGTTTTTGGCTATGTCACAACTCGCGTTGCTCTCGCCAGTCTGACCTCGCTTGCACTTTCGCTAGCTCTGGGCCCCCCATTGATCCGGTGGCTGCAAATAAAGAGTTTTGGACAGCACGTTCGAGAAGAAGGTCCTCAATCTCATTTCAAAAAGGCCGGTACTCCGACTATGGGCGGATTGCTCATCGTCGCGGGTATTGTGGTGCCCACTTTGTTATGGGCGGATCTGCGCAACCAATACATCTGGCTGGCCCTGCTGGGATTGCTTGGTTTTGGCGCGATCGGTTTTATCGATGATTACGCGAAGGTCACCAAAAAACGGAATCTCGGGCTGACCGCACGCCAGAAGTTCTGGCTTCAGGTCGCGTGTGCCATGGTGGTGGCGTTTTTCCTCCTTCTGCTGCATGCCGATCAGGCCTATTCGACCGCTATCAATGTCCCGTTTTTCAAACAGTTCAAACCGGAACTGCTGATTGAGCCGTTGACCAGGAATTTCTGGACGTACCCGCTCGCGTTCGTTCTGTTTTACATCTTCATCGTATTCGTCATGGTTGGTTCCTCGAATGCGGTGAACCTGACGGATGGGTTGGACGGACTCGCGATCGGGCTGATGATCATCGCGTCGGGCGCCATGACAGTACTGACATACGTATCGAGCCACCGCCAGTTCGCGGATTATCTCGACCTGGCGCACCTGCCGCGCTCGCAGGAACTGACCGTGTTCTGCGCATCTATGGTAGGTGCAAGCCTCGGCTTTCTGTGGTACAACTGCCATCCGGCGCAGGTTTTCATGGGCGATGTAGGATCTCTTGCGCTTGGCGGTGGGCTCGGGATCGTCGCGGTTTTGATCAAGCAGGAAATCCTGCTGATTTTTGTAGGCGGAATTTTCGTCATCGAAGCGCTTTCCGTCATCCTGCAAGTGGGCAGCTACAAGCTGCGGGGCGGCAAGCGGATCTTCAAGATGGCCCCCATCCATCACCATTTCGAGGCGCTCGGTTGGCCGGAATCCAAGGTGATTGCGCGTTTCTGGATTGCCGGATTCGTGATGGCGTTGTTCGCGCTGACAACGCTGAAATTGCGCTAACCATGAGTATTGAGCTTGCTGGAAAAAGCGTTGTCGTGGTCGGAACCAAGCGCTCTGGTAAAGCCGCGATCGATTTGCTGCTGAAGCACGGCGCCCGTGTCTGCGCGCTCGATGCGCAACCGGCCAAAGACGACGAGGGGGCGTTAGGAGTTCCCATCCTGCTGCAAACCCCCGAAAATCTGGAGACAGCCGCACCTGACTTGATTGTCCTGTCGCCTGCCGTGCCCTATGACCTCCCGATGTTCGTGGCCGCCCGGACCCGGGGCACGCCGGTGATCGGCGAAGTGGAATTGGCTTCGTTTTTTCTAAAAGGTCCGGTGATCGGCATAACGGGTTCGAATGGAAAAACCACCACCACCGCGCTCACCGGGCATTTGCTGAAGGCTTGCGGCATTGAGGCGCAGGTCGGCGGCAATATCGGAACCGCGGTGACAGCAATGGTTGAGAGTTCGTCCGAAACGCAGTGGAATGTCCTGGAACTCTCTAGTTTTCAGCTCGAGACAATTCATCATTTCCGCGCCCGGATTTCGGCGTGCCTGAACGTCACTCCGGATCATCTCGACCGGCATCATACGTTTGAGCAGTATGCGGCCGCGAAAGCGCGTTTGTTCGAGACACAACAGCCGGGAGATTTCGCGGTTTTGAACTGGAACGACGCGACATGCCGCGATTTTGCGAAACGAACTGCCGCGGCAGTCCACTGGTTCAGCAGCGCCGGCGACGCGCCCGGCGGAATGCGTCTCCATGGGGACGAGCTCTTCTGGGACGGCCGACCGTTCCTTCGGCGGTCACAGCTTCCGCTGCGCGGTTTGCACAATGTTGAGAATGTCATGGCGGCTGCGGCCATCGCCCGTCTTGCCGGTGCGGCGCTTGAATCGATTGCTGAAGGGGTCCTCACGTTTCCGGGTGTCGAGCATCGCATCGAATTCGTTCGTTCCCTCCACGGCGTTTCGTATTTCAACGATTCGAAAGCCACAAACGTCGACGCTACGCTGAAGGCAATCGAGGCTTTTGATGGCGGCTTGTGGCTGATCCTGGGCGGGAAGGATAAAGGGAGCGATTACGGGCCGTTGCGACAGCCGCTCGCGAAAAGGGCGAAGGGTGCGTTGCTGATCGGGGCGCCTCCACCGTACGCGTACGCGGCGGCGCCGCTCATTCGCGAGGCCCTCGACGGCGTGCTTCCATTGTTTGACTGCGGGACTCTGGCGCGTGCGGTCTGCTATGCGCGAGAACACGCCTCGGCGGGCGACACGGTGCTGTTTGCGCCTGCTTGCGCCAGTTTCGATCAGTTCGAGAATTTTGAAGAACGTGGAAGAGCTTTCAAACAGTTAGTGGCAGAATTGTTTTAACTCGGGACGATGGCGCAACGGCTGAAAACAGATTGGATTTTATTTCTCACCGTGCTGGTACTGCTGTTTTTCGGCCTGGTCATGGTTTACAGCTCCTCTTCCATGGTTGCCGAGCTGAAATACCACGTTTCGACCACATACTTCTTCTTCCGACAACTCGGTTGGGCGGT
>JAFAUR010000558.1 GCA_019243205.1 Acidobacteriaceae bacterium
GAACCCGCTGGATACTCTTCTTCGCAGTACGATTCGAAAGCCAGGTTGGCAGCGCGAACAGCAGGTTCAATGTCTGGAACGCCAATGAATCGCACTTCGTGTCCGCGCGATCGCAGTTTGCGGGCGAGCGCCGTCATCGGATTCAGACGCCCCGCCAGGGGCAGACTCACAAAGCCAAGTCTCATTTTTCACTCCTTTAGGTCGTTTCTGAGATCGTGCATTGGCTCCCGAAGTGAGCCGATGAATTGTCCTCACGGCCAACAGAACGTAATCCCATACGTTTGCAAACACGCTGACCCGCCGTTTATTCCTCGGCCGGTCGAATGTTACCTTCGCGCAAAACAATCCAAGGCTGATTGGACGGTCGCGCATCACCATCGCTCCGTGCCTGCACTCCCGGAGAATGGAATAGTGTTGCGGCAATGACGTTAGCAGCGCACACGGCGACCGCCCCTAGGAACGATGCGATTGGGAGCGGCTGCAGGCCACTGGTGGTATCAACCCGGTCTGCATGATAGCGAGTCGGCCTAGACGGCATCTGATCTGCGTCACGGTCATGAACATAAGAACTGTCCTCCTTTCTCATAGGAACCGGCATTCAACGCGGACACCATTGATAGGTTCAAACAACTCCAAAGCTTGGAAGAGGAATGGCCCGAAAGATCCCGTTGGGGTCGATCCGTAGCTTTACCTGATCCAGGCGCATTTCGTTGCCGGCATAAGCATTCGCGATCTGGTTGATCGCTTCGTCCGAAAGAACGTTCGCATAGCCGCCAGGCAGTGCGTTCTTCACCAATCTCGCATCGAGTGCGCGCACCCAGTTTCGATGCTGCTTTTCATCGCTTTGGCCTGGCTTCCAGGCGCCATAGATGAGCGTTGTAAAGTGTGGCCGGCGCATTCCAAAAGCGGTGGCCTCCGCTGAGACTTCAGTGGCGACGCCATGACAATGATGAATGACGGTTGATGTCAGCGGCGAAGTGCGTTGATCGAACGCTTCCATTAAGGCGTCGATGACGATGCCAAGTCGATCAAACCAGCGCGTAGCGACTTCGTAGGCATTGCCCTGTGCGAGCTTACCGTCCGTCAGCGGTAGCAATTCCGCAGCTTGCACCGCTTTGGTGTCCACAACGGTGGGTACTGCATCTGCCGCGATCTCCTTGCTGCAGGCGTCCAAGGATGCGACTTCTGCGCCAACGAGCGAAATCACCAGCACGGGTTTCCCTCTAGGCCGAGTGTGAGAATCGCTGCGCCAAACAGCTCTGCGCGAAAAGCATGAGTTCCGCGTACCGCCGCAATGCTCCTGCCGCATCCGGCCATGTGAACACGATGTTGGTGACGGCCACAGTCGACGCGGCATGCAGCCGATTGCAGCAGCATTTGCCCTTGGTGCTTCAGCGGTGTAAATCGGCACAGCCTATTTGTTCTCCCCGGAAGCTAAGATTAGTCTGCTGTATCGGCGAGGGCTGAAAAGCGAGGAGAGTGAAACAGAGCTGACGAATGTATTCACCGGGCGGCCCGGCCGCGCATGGACGGATATGAGCGCGGCAAGATTTGTTGCGTCCGGTGAACCCGCCGGAAGCGGAAGCTTCTTCAAGGCGCGCGAAAGGATGGTCAATATATATCCGCGCCTTGTGGGTTTGCCCAATGCACGATTGCTATCCATCCGCCTGGCCGCACGACTCGCGCAGCTTCATCCAGCCCCGCCTCCCAGTCAGGAAACAAGGTGGTCGAGAGGATGGAAAAGGCGGCGTCGAAAGTGCTGTCCTCGAACGTGAGAGCTTGGCCGTCCATCATGAGCGCCTTGCATTCCGGATACGGAGCCAGACGTTGGGTTAACCGAGCAACCATAGCAGACGAAAGATCGATAGCGGTAACTTTCGCCCCGAGGGCGGCTGCTTGACGTGCCAAAGCACCCGTTCCTGCGCCGATGTTGAGAACGCAATCGCCAGCGCTGACCGAGGTCCTTCTGAGGGCGACCTGTGCAAGACGAGCGACAGCGGTTCGGCCCAAGTTTCGTAAATGGAATGCCGCTTGCCGGGACGTAACCCATCCTCACTCCGGTGAGTTGTTGAACGCGAGAACCTGGTCGAGGGGAAGCCGTGGTCTGCGCGCGTTATTGCCGGACGCGGGACGACCGACCGTGAGCATCATGACAGGTACATGCTGCTCGCTGATGCTGAGGATCTCCATCACCTGAACGGAATTGAAACCTATAGGACAGGTGACGTAGCCGCGGTTCCCAGCGGCAAGCATGAGCGTCATCGCCGCCAGCGAACCAGACCGGATCGCTTCGTCTCGGGCAAGCCGAGGATCGGAACCGTACATACCGTTTGCCATCGTCAACCATACATCTGCGACTTCTCGGGGAAGAAGGCCCGCATGCACAGTTTCGTCTAAAATGCCTTCCAGCCTCTTGTACCCGTTCAAGTCACCAAGGATTAAGAAGATAAGGGGAGCGTTGGCGACCCTCTCCTGATTAGGCGCAATTGTGGTTCCCTTCAGTCTTTCTCTTATTCGTTCATCTGTCACCGCAATAAAGCGCCAGTGCTGGATGTTGAATGCCGAAGGAGCCTGACATGCTTCAGAAATCAATTCCTTGATTTCTTGAACTGAAATCGGTGTTGCGGAGTCAAAGTGCTCCGCAGACGTTCGTTCATAAAGAACCTCAAGGAAGTCGCTCATATTGTACGTGTTCCTTTTCTGTAGAGACTCGTGCGCGTGGTCATTCGAGCTCTAGGCGATAAAAACCCGACGTTAGACATAGAAACCTTCTTGTAAGGCGCAATTGGGCGAAAGCCGGCGCGCAAGTAGATTTTCTTTGCTGGGTCCATGAAGCCCTCGATGGAGTACAACACGACAGCCTTGTCCTTCCGCTCCCGCGCAATCGCCAAGGCTGCCTGCGTGAGAGCCCAACCCAGAGATAAGCCTCGACCAGCGGGTGTGACAAAAAGACGGCACAGTTCGGAGATCTTCTCCTCTCCAGAAATGCCGGCGTTACGGATACCCGCACATCCAAGAGGTTGCTCTCCGTGTGTCGCTAATAGGAGAGTGCCTGAAGGTGGCATGAATGCGGCAGGTGTTTCCGACGTTTCGCCTGCGCGATGCTGTAGAAGAAGTGGATCAATGAAGGTATAAAGATGCTCTGTATACTCGCGAAGAAGAGTTTGCACCTTCTTCACCTCAGGCGCTGTGGTCGCAATTCGTATCGAGACATCGCTAGGCCCTGCTACAATCGGCTGCATTGATTAACCTGCTCTCTGTTCCGCTTTCTGTCATCAACCTGCCCGCTGCCAAATTCGCCAGATGGCCCTTTGCCATCCGGGTTACTGAGGTCCGTTGTAACCGACACGAGTTTCACTAGAACAGAAGTCGCCTCATAGGCGGACATTCAGCTGGAAGTTTTGCCTCACGTACTCAACCCATTGTTCATCGGAGAGGGCGCCCCATTCGACCCACTGCTCGTCGCTCATGGACGCGCGCCACGCCAAGAACCCCTCGGCGTCAGGGCCGACCGGATGCCTCAGTTTCCAGGTCCCACTGTCGACAATCTCGCGGATCTTCTCGCCCACGACATAGGGAGAAACAGGATTCTCAAGTGATGTCCTGAAGAGCTCGTAGATACGCCGGCCATGCGGGTAATTCGAGTCAGCCGGCGGCGGTTGCACCTTGCCGAAGATCGCTGTTGCGACGACGCCCGGTTCGACGATGGCCACGCGAACTCCAAACGCTTTCACTTCCTGGGCCAGGGATTCGCTTACTGCCTCAAGCGCGAATTTTGAGGATGAATAGGCCTGCCTGCGGCGCCACGGAGAGCCTGCCAGCCACGGATGTGACGTTGACAATGCAGCCGGACCGTTGTTCTCGCATGGCAGGCAACACGGCTTGCATGCAGCGCAACGCTCCAAGTAGTTGGTCTACATAGTGGCGCGAAACGCGGCGATTGGGTTCTCCTCAACGGGGCCGATCCCGGAAATGCCGGCATTATTCACCAGCACATCGATTCGGCGCGCTTCAGCGAGGATCTTGACAAACGCATTGCGGACCGACTCGTCCGAATCGACATCGAGCGCCGCGATGCGAAGCGGCAGATGTTCGCGCTCCGCGATCGTGCGCAACTCTTCGCCGCCCGTTTTCGGATTGCGCATGGTGGCGTAGACGGTGTGGCCTGCTCGCGCCAATGTGACTGCGGTGGCCAGTCCGATTCCGGTGCTGGTGCCCGTTATAACTGCGATTGCCATATTTACTCCTTGTTGAGATCGGTCAGGTCGTCGGGAATTGTGATGCCGGCGTTGGCGCCAGTGACTAAGACTGTCTTTTTCGCGATATGCATATCCACCTTCAATAAATAGATAAGCGGAGCATGTCTCCGGTTGCAGGTTTCTGTGTGCCTAACATCGAATCTCCTTATCTCAACTGTCTTTGAGGCTCGACACATCAGCCAGCCCGAAGAGCATCTCTGTCCGTTCGACACGCCATACGGCGGAGGCTGCAGCTATTGCTCCAA
>JAFAUR010000638.1 GCA_019243205.1 Acidobacteriaceae bacterium
AAGACATTCCCGGTTTGACGGTCCCCTGAGCGAGGGGCGAATGGTCGTAGTTTTTCAACAGATCCGCGGGATCTCGGTACAGCGCAATGCATCCAGCCGCCTCAAGTTTCGATGAGGAACCGCCACCGCACATCAGTCCGATGGTTCTCATGCCCGCTTTGGCAGCCGATTCGGCGTCGTACTGCGTATCCCCGATGGCCAGGACATCCCTGGGATCGATTCCGAGTTTCTTTCGTGCGGTCAGAAAGACGTCGGGGTCGGGCTTGCTGTTGGATACGTCGTCAGATGAGGTATCCTCTGCCAGGAACGGCTCGATACCGGTGATTTCCTTGTACGTTTCAAGCTCCTTATCTTTGGCCGATGACGCAAGCGCGATCTGAATGCCATCCGCTCGCAGGCGCTCGAAGAGAGCTCGGAGCGCGGGGAACGGTTTTACCCGGGGGAGATATTCGCGTACAAAGAGTTCTGTTCTTTGCTCTTCGATTTCCTTGCCTTGCCGCGCAATCTGCTCCTCCGAGAGGAAGACTTTCATGAGCTTGTCGCCACCCTTGCCGATCTGGTCGCGAACCGCCTGACAATCCGTATGCACGCCGTACTTCAGAAAGATCTCTTGCCAGGCTCGCGCGTGAAGATCTACGGAGTCGATCAACGTCCCGTCAACATCGAAAATGACTGCTTTTACCATAAATCAGTTGCGCGGCTCCGTCGACGGAAAGATCAGAAAGATTTCATTCCCGACCAGCAAGTAAATGCATTCCTCGTCTAAGTCGCACGCCAGCGTCGCGAGAAAAGCCTTCAGCACGCCGGCTTTAGTATCGTCCGAAAAGGCAACGCTGAACTGGCGGTGTTCTCCGTAGGAATCAGCTCCCGCCTCGCTGCGCCAGTATCCGAAAATATTGCCTGCCTGGGCCGTATATCCGCCGAAATGATCCATGAGGAAAGTATGCAGTCGAGCTTCGTTCGAAACTCCTGACTGGGAGCTTCCCTTTAGTTTGAGCGACGGGAGCAGAAAGATGGCTGCCGGTCCCAGTCGCCGCTCGCGGAACGTGTTGGGTCCGTCCAACATTGAATCTCAGGCCCTCCGTTTGCGCGGCTTCCCTTTTTGAGTCTCGGACGTGACGGGCTTTCGCTCATGTGCCGTCGCCTTCACTTTTTGCAGGCTCTTGCGACGCGCCTCCATAATATCGACTACCTTGCCCGTCGCCTCCTTCGGCCGGGCGGTTTCATCCTTGGATTGCGGAACTTGTTCGGAGGCGATCAATGCCTGGAGTTGCTCCCTATAGGTATCGGTGAACTCCTCGGGGCGAAAGGGCTCCTGGAGCGCCTGAACATACTTTTTCGCGAGATCGAGTTCCTTATCGACCACGTCGCTGGTTTGAGCCGCATACTCGTCACCGCCTCTCACTTCAGTTACGTAGAACATGGTGTGGGCGATGAGTCCCTTACCGCCTGCCCGTAAAACGATGATGTGATCGCGCCCATGCATGGCGATTTGCGCCAAGGCAGCCAGTTTCGTTTCTGTCAAGGCTTGGTAAAACAAGCCGTACGAGTGCTCGCCACCTGGACCCGGAAGTACATAGTAGGACGTTTCCAGAAAAACCGGATCGATCTCCGGCATCCGGACAGAACGCAGGATTTGCATGTCGGGCGATGTCTGCTTGCGGAGCCTTTTCAGTTCCTCGGACCGTACCACGACGAACTGATCCGGAGCGACCTCATAACCGCGCTGCAAACTCGCAGGAGATGACGGCTCGCGTTGTCCTTCTGCGAAGTAGCCCTGTCGCACCGGAACAATTTCGGCGGGCGAATCATCGGACGCGGTCTCAAGACCTTCCAGGGAAGGAAGTGTCGTTTGTTCTGTGGCTCGTTCCTGCGGCTGAGGGGCGCCCGATTGCTCGACGGTCTCGCGACCATTTTGCTTAACGTATTTAAGCGCAATCGTATCACGGCGAGCAGCCTTCTGAAGTCGAACCGGGAATGAGACCAGGCCGAAAGCGAGCTGTCCTTTCCAAACTGTCGATGCCACGGGCGCAGCTCCCTTCAGCTGCAAACTCAAATTGCAAGCACTTGAAGCTCCATCGCCAGAGTCTGAAAAACATCAACGGCCAAGCGCTTGAAAAACCAGAGTGGCACGAGCAATACACGAGCAATACACGAGTACAGGCGGCCTGTAAATTGCTCCGGAATATAGCTTGTCGCCTTGCCTCGCAGAAAATGGAACGGGAGCACAGGGGGCAGAAGAGATCGAATTGAATTTAATACCGTCATGGCGAAATCTTCGCAAAAGCCTCGCGTCTCGCAGCTCACCGCTGCCGAATTGAGAGAACGCTATCCGGGGGTCCAGCTTGCGACCCTTGTGGACAAGGTCCCGGACGGATCGAACTGGGTTCACGAAACCAAATTTGACGGCTATCGACTCCTCGGCATCCGGGCTGGACGATCAATCGAGTTAATCACGCGTAACGGCAACGACTGGACTCAGAAGTTTCCGGCGATCTCCGCAGCCCTCTTAATACTGGCTGTCGACGATGCGGTTTTGGACATGGAAGCAGTGGTCGTCGACGAACAGGGAAAGACCAGCTTTCAGTCTTTGCAGAACGCCCTCAGTGAAGGAGGCGAGTCGACGACTATTGTGGCTTATGTCTTCGATCTTCTCTATCTGAATGGAAACGACGTGACGAGATTGCCCCTGACCGAGCGCAAGGCGCAACTCGAGACTTTGCTCGGACAATCCAAATTTCTTCGATACAGCAGCCACGTCACCGGGCAGGGGGAAAAGATGTTCGCGAGGGCCTGTGAGACGGGACTCGAAGGCATTATCGCGAAGGACGCAACCGCCCCTTACATCATCGGGCGAAGCAAAAACTGGCTCAAGATTAAATGCTCGTTGCGGCAGGAGTTCATCATCGTCGGATACAGCGATCCCAGGAAAGGCGAACGAGCCCTGGGCGCGCTCTATCTCGGATACGGCAAGAACGGCGCATTACAGTATGCCGGCAAAGTGGGCACCGGCTTCACGATGAAGAGCGCCACGGAGCTGGCGGCTCGTTTGGCGAAGATCTCGGTGCGGACTCCTGTGCTTAGCCGAGCTGAGGCAAGAGGACTGGGTCTTGGTGAATGGCAGCGAGTCCATTGGGTAAAACCGCTTTTGTTGTGCGAGATCTCGTTCACGGAATGGACGGAGGATGGTCACATTCGCCATCCATCCTTTCAGGGTTTGCGTGAAGATAAAAGTGCGACAGAAGTAAAGAAGGAGATCCCGGTGAGGTCAGCGACTGAAAGTAACAAACAATCCCTTGTCCTCTACGGACTCACGATCACGCATCCGGCACGCATCATCTCGGAGATTGGTCAGGTGTCGAAGGGCGAGCTGGCGGAATATTATGCCGCCGTAGCGCCATGGATGCTGCCGCAGATCGCACGCCATCCCCTCAGTCTTCTACGATGCCCGTCCGGAGTCGATCGCCAATGTTTCTTTCAGAGGAATCCGGGAAAAGGCTTGGGCTCCGATGTTCGTCCCTTTGAGTTCAGGAACAAGGGCAAAGTTTACGAATACCTCTATATTGAGGATGAAAAAGGATTGATGGAACTGGTGCAGATGGGTTCCATCGAACTCCATCCCTGGGGCGCTTCTATCGATTCGATCGATTGCCCGGATCGTATGATCTTCGACCTCGATCCCTCACCTGAGGTCCCGTTTGAGGCAATGAAGCTCGCGGCGCAGGATCTTCGCCAGCGTCTGCAAAAGAAAGGTCTCGAATCATCCCTGAAATGCACCGGAGGCAAGGGGCTCCACGTCACCGTTCTATTGATGGCGAAAGATCGCTGGTCGACTGTAAAGCGCTTCGCCGCCACAGTGGCGGATGAGATGGTCGCGGCCGTGCCCGAGGCGTATGTCGCCACGATGAGCAAGGCCAAACGCACGGGCAAGATTTTAATCGATTACTTCCGCAACGACTACACCGCGACCGCGATCGCCGATTACGCGGTCCGAGCCCGACCAGGCGCGCCAGTTGCCCTGCCGCTCGACTGGAAAGAACTAAAGAGCCTGGTATCGGCCAGTCAATTTACCATCAAAGACGCCTTGGTGCGATTACGGAGCAGGAAGCCATGGGTCGAGCCTTCGCGTTATACGATCCCGGCAAGCTGAGACGATGCGCTCCAAAGATGCTCCTCATCATTCGCCGGCCGTACTGATCCTCATCGATGTGATCAACCACTTCGAATTTCCGGACGGCGGGAAGGTGCTTCGTCGGGCTTTACCTATCGCGCCGAAGATGGCCCACCTCAAACAGCGGGCACGAGCAGCGGGGATGTCGACAATCTATGTCAACGACAACTTCGGCCAATAGCGGTCGAACGCTTCCAGACTCCTCGATTACTGCATTCGGCCGGAGGCGCCTGGAAAAGCATTCGTTGAACAGATTCCGCCGGACAAGAACGACTACTTTGTTTTGTGAGGTTTCGGCAAGCCTGCGGAGAAGATTAGGCGCATATTGTCTGGCGGATTTCCTGCGCCGAAGCGCTCAAGCCGATCTCTTGGACTTGACATGCTATGGTCTGTAGCCTCGCTGGGTTGCGTATCCCGCGACGGCGCAAATCTGCGATGTGATGGGTCCGTTGGGATCTGGGGGCAGACAGTTTCCGCGACTGTGCGTAACATTAGCCCAGTGATCGCGGCGCGCGGCTCAGGCGTTTCAATGTCATCACGGTAAGGAATGTGAAAACCACAGCTTGCGTTACGTGCACCCAAAACCACGCGTCAGAGCCGCCTTCCCGCACCATCCTTCGCATCGCATCGTGTGGCCAGACCAGC
>JAFAUR010000665.1 GCA_019243205.1 Acidobacteriaceae bacterium
GCCGTTCGCTCCTTATACTGCTCAGGATCTTTGGGACATGCTGGGTCACGCGAATCCGGTATTCCGGCAGGAATGGCCTCGTTTCGACCCCGAACTGGCGAGAGAAGACCTGGTTGAGATGCCGGTCCAGGTCAACGGGAAGGTACGCGGTCACGTCCAGGCGAAGCTAGGGACCGACCAAGCCGAACTGAAAACGCTCGCGATCGCTAACGAAAAGGTACAACCCTTCCTGGGCGGAAAGCAGATTGTCCGGGTTGTGGTCGTCCCGGATAAACTGGTGAACATCGTCGTTCGGTAGCGCCGGAAGAAAGTTTCTGCGTTGGGAATCCGCCCCGTCGCGGCGCACGTCAAATCAGTAGACACATCAATAACAAGGAAAAGTTCTGTACCCGGAGGCGTCCGAGTACGCATACTCGCAGGCAAGTCGTTCTGGGGAAAGCTGTTCTACTCTAAAGGTGAGGCGGGAGTTTGGATCCAGGAATATCCATCTGGGCGGACTCTCTGAGAAAAGTTTATCGCTCAGGGGGCGCGGAAGTGCTTGTTTTCGATGAACTTGAACTCGAAGTTCGTCGAGGCGAACGACTAGCCATTATCGGAGAGTCTGGTGCGGGGAAATCGACGCTCCTGCATTTGCTCGGTGGACTCGATCGACCTACATCCGGGCGAGTTTTCGTCGAGCAACATGAGATTACAGCCCTGAATGAGAAGGATCTCGCCGATTTTCGGAACCGCCAGATTGGCTTCGTATGGCAAAATCCATCCCTGCTGCACGAATTCACCGCACTTGAAAATGTCATGATGCCGCTGATGATCCGCGGTGTTTCAGCAACGGCGGCCCGGGATGCATCGAAAAAGCTACTCCAGGAAGTCGGACTTCTCTCCCGCGCTCATCATCTTGCAGGTGAACTGTCCGGAGGGGAACAGCAAAGGGTTTCTCTGGCGCGGGCACTTATCGGTAAACCCAAATTCATTTTCGCCGATGAGCCTACAGGGAGCTTGGATTTCCGAACCGGGGAGAGCATCATGAACCTGTTGACCGACTTACACAGCACTTACGGGCTGACTTCGGTTTTCGTGACGCACAACCTGGTCTTCGCCAGCAGGTGCGATCGAGTTTTAGAGTTAAAGAAAGGCTGTTTGCAAAAAGCTTCGGTTGGCGAATTGCAAGCAGCGGGAGTACTACGAGACGCAACCCGTCTCGACGGTGGCACTTATGTTTGAACGTTATACCGAGAAAGCGCGCCGCGTTATCTTCTTCGCAAGATACGAGGCGAGCCAGTTCGGAAGTCCTTATATTGAGACCGAGCACCTCCTGCTGGGTCTCCTGCGCGAGGACAAAGCGCTCGCCAACCGGTTCCTGCGGTCACACGCCGCTATCGAATCGATTCGCAAGCAAATTGAGGCTCATACGACGGTGCGGGAAAAAGTTTCCACCTCAGTGGATCTGCCGCTCAGTCACGAATGCAAGCGGGTTCTGGCCTACGGAGCGGAAGAAGCTGAACGTTTAAGCCACAAACATATTGGAACAGAACATCTTCTGCTCGGGCTCCTGCGCGAGGAGAAGAGCTTTGCGGCTGAAATCCTGCATGAGCGGGGTTTGCGGCTGTCCGCGGTCCGCGAGGAAATCGCTCGCTCGGCATCGGAGAAAACTTCTGCGAGCCGGCCGAAGGAAAGCTCTCTGCTGGCCGAGTTCAGCCGCGACCTGACCCAGGCTGCGGTAGACGGCATGCTCGACCCCCTGATCGGGCGCGATTCCGAACTGGACCGCGTGGTTCAGATCCTTTGCCGCCGGACGAAAAACAACCCGGTTCTGATCGGGGAACCCGGCGTCGGCAAAACCGCCATTGTGGAAGGCTTGGCCCAGCGTATCGCCGATGGCGACGTACCATCCTTCCTATCCGACAAGCGGATTCTGGCTCTCGACCTCTCTTTGATCGTCGCCGGTACCAAGTACCGAGGCCAGTTCGAAGAGCGGTTGAAAACCATCATGAAAGAGCTGATGGAGAACCAGAACGCCATCATCTTTATCGACGAGTTGCACACGCTGGTAGGCGCCGGATCCGCGGAGGGATCGCTCGATGCCGCCAATATCCTCAAACCTGCCCTATCGCGCGGAGAAATTCAGTGCATCGGCGCAACCACTCCGGCCGAATATCGCAAATCGATCGAAAAAGACCGTTCGCTCGAACGCCGTTTCCAAGCCGTTAAGGTCCCACCACCGAGCGAAACCGATGCCATCCGCATCCTTTTTGGAATCAAGGAGCGCTACGAGAAGTTTCACGCCGTAGCCTACACCGATGAGGCGATCGAGTCGGCCGTATACACATCGACCCGCTTCATCCCCGACCGATTCCTGCCCGACAAGGCGATTGACCTGATCGATGAAGCCGGCGCTCGGGTGAAGCTCCGTCAGACTACGCTGCCGGCCGAAGTCGCCGATATCCAGAAAAGGAT
>JAFAUR010000271.1 GCA_019243205.1 Acidobacteriaceae bacterium
CGCCGCAAGGCGAGTGCGGGTTCAAGTCCCGCCCCGGGCACCAGTCTAAGCATCGATCACGAACGCTCGCGCTTGTATGTCCCGTGCTTTGCGTCTTTGGTCCTTGAGGGTCACCTAGCATCGGCAATCCTAGCCGTATCAGTCCGCCGCACGCTATCGTTTCCGGTTCGTGGCCGACAGGAGCTGCTCGAATTAGAACCGCCTAGGGTGAAGATCGAAAACCCACCGCTGCTTTCGCCCTCGCGATATGCGGATGCACTGACGAACGTTTAGAATAGTCTTTCACACGCGCTTACATGACAAGAGTCGTCGCTAGTGTCATTTGATTACTAGACGGTGATGCTTGGTTCCCCGGCCAGATTCCTGCAGTTTTCTCGAGCCGTGTCGCATCCATCTACTGTGTCGGATCGTTCGGCTGGTTGACCATCGTTGTGAAGCAATAGGCCCGTGTATTGATGATGGCTGCACGTTTATTTCACCCCCGCATACTGGCGTTAGCCTCATGCCTGTTCGTTGCGACAGCATATTCCGTTGCGCAAGTACCGACTTCGGCAGATGCAGGTCTAGCGGACTCGACTCTTCGTCCCCAGCAGATCGGAGTTTCGCGTAATTCAGAGACAGCCACTGCAGTCGAATCCGAACGACAGAAGGCAGCGGATCAAATAAGAAATCAAGAGAAACAGCGCATTCTCGGAGTGATGCCCCAGTTCAATGTTTCGAATATCTCTGATGCGGTACCGCTAAGTCCGGGCCAAAAGTTCCAGCTGGCGTTCAAAACCGCTACGGATCCCGCCACGTTTCTGTTTGCCGGGGTAAGTTCAGGAATCAGTCAAGCCAATAATAGTTTCCCAGGGTACGGGCAAGGCGCACAAGGGTATGCAAAACGGTTCGGAGCCTCGTATTTAGACAGCTTCGATGGGACGATTATCGGGAATGCGGCCCTTCCAATCCTCTTGCGTCAAGACCCGCGATATTTTCGAAAAGCCGACGGCGGAATCGCCGTGCGCCTTGGGTATGCCGTTTTGTCAACATTCCGATGTAAGAGTGACACCGGGGATTCGCAGCCGAACTATTCCAATGTCTTAGGAAATCTCGCGGCAGGTGGCATTTCGAATTTGTATTATCCGGCAGGAGAACGGGGATTCGTCTCCACGTACCAACGTGCGATCGTGGTGTCCGGTGAAGGTGCGATAGGTGCGATTCTCTCAGAGTTCTGGCCGGACATCTCGCATCACGTGTTCCCTAGAAATCGTGAAGCAAGCGCGGATGAACGCCCGTGAGTAGGCATTCGTTGCTTGCCCGCCGAACTCTTAAATGATTCGCCTCCAGCGCATGCGTGTCTAGCGTCTGCTTGCCTCTGTACAAACCCCAAGCTGTACACGATTAAGAGCTGCTTTGTGTGCTGAGCGAAGTCGAGAACGGTTTTGCGAACACGTATTCATCCACACTCCGGCGGACGGCCGGCCTTGCATACTGTCCTGCGGTTTCGAATCGGCGCAAGTGAGCTGCCGATCAAAGTTGTCGTTCTTCAACAACCAATGGCTCAGGTTTGCCGAGTTCAACGGAAAAAGGTGGGATTCCTCGATTACCGCGCGCCGGATCTGGTAAACCTAGATTTCGCCCAACATATTCCGATGCAAAGTCCGGAGGGCTGAACGCCTGCGCCTGTGTTCAGGAGCTCTCGATGCCGCTTTGCATCACTTGGAACAGACATGTGGCTTCAGCTCGTTTACACTTGTGCTCAACTGCCGGAGCGATGAGAAGGTCGATTTCGTCCGAACAAATCTCTTCCGCTAACGCCCGAGAGGTCACTAACTTGAATTCGCCGATAGTATCGATATTCGGCATGGTGAGATCCGCACGTCTGCTGTGGCTGACCCAAACCCGAAAACTGAGCCAGTGTGGTGAATAGAGTATCCTCCTTGCAGTAGGATCCGGCAACGAGCAGAACAGGCCCTTGCTCTCCACGACTTCTCGCAGCGCTGCCAGCACCGTACGCATCGATTCAGCTTCCACTAACTGTGCGTAGTAAATCTCGCTGGAGGCGTCCTCCAAAATCACGATCAGCTCGTGCCTGCGCTGGTCCTGAAACCAGGCGTGATCGCTGCCGTCAATGTGCAGCATCATTTCCCGGAGCGCTCTTCGCGGCCGGCGTTTGCGACGCGAACCTGGCTTGTTGCGCCGCTTCAGCAACCCCGCCGCTTGCAGCGCGGTTTTTCACCCACGTGTAACTCAACTCAATGCCGCGCACTTCCGCAGCTTCTGGTGAAAGTGCTGCACATTGAAGTCAAAGTACTCTCCCGGTATAGCTGCGGCACTTGCTCTACCGTCTGCATCGGTACCCGTTTCGGGCTCGGCTCACGCTTACGGTAATCCCATAGCCTGCTATAACCGTGCTTCCGCAACCGCTCCCGCCAACGCCGGATCGTACGGTCCGTCACGCCCATAATCTCGGCTGCTTCCCACCACTTCAGTTTCCCCGCAGCCGCTTTCAAACCTTCCTGTGCCTTCATCATCCGCTCCGTCTCCGCGCCTGAAAAACTGCTGCTCGCTGGTTTGCACAGCTCACAGCCTTCTTCCACCTCTTTCTTTCGGAAAGAGGACAATTCACATGCTACCGAGACACACCATTTATTAAGATCGTCCCGGGGGTGCTTGTAGTTGATACGATTACCTGCACTTCGGACGAGGAAAAATCATGGGCTGCTGCATTGCCGGTCTCAGTTCTAACATGGTTCATGTCCGCCTGCGCTTATTCGCAAGTCACTAGGGGAGAAATCCCCAAAGAACAAATTTCACACCTGAAGGGCACCGTCCGGAAAGCGTAGAAGAAAATACCGGGCGCCAAAGGACCTAGGCTGGACAGTGTTTTATGGGTGATGATTACAACCGTTTCAAATCGCAGAGCGGAACGAAATTGCTTGTGACGTAATGATGCTTTTTGCGCCGCTCTGCAACGCTCTGCGATGAATATCGCCCGAAGCGCGGAAACCGATGTTGGATTCTATTCTGGGGCTCCGCGACCCAACTGTAGCCGAGTGCGGGCAGTGGGATGGTTCATGCCAGACTGACGCGGGTGCCCGCAGCCAATCTGACCTGACGCCAAGCCCGTGCTCCGCAAATTCGCACAGCCGGGGCGCTGACCGTATCGCTCGAGTCGATGCCAGTAAACGACGGAAGAGGGAATCGCGCGTTCGCATGACGCTGTTAGTCGTGGCCTCAAGCGCCTCCAAAATGGAAT
>JAFAUR010000404.1 GCA_019243205.1 Acidobacteriaceae bacterium
GCCGGATTATTATCGTACCCCGAAAACCGGTGATTTAGGCACGGGCTGCTAGAGATCAATGGGCCGCCATACCAGTCGTGCCGAGCGCACTTAGCCCCAGTGCTGTCTGCTCGGACATGTCTCCCAAGAGTTCCCGCCGACGCGACATCTCCTTGGCAGCCAGTGCCGGCAAACCCAGCTTCTGGTACAAGAGGCCTAGCCGATAGTGGTTCTGCGGGGTTGGATCGAGCCGGACGCAGGTTTCGAGCTCGGTTCGCGCGGCGTTCTGATTGCCTTCCCATGCATACGCACGGGCCAGCTCGCATTTTCCAACCGGATCGTTTCCGGGAGCTCTCTTCAAAGTTTCGGTAGCTCTACGAAGGAGATCGTTGTCACCCGCAGCATATGCGATCCGCAGGTGTACAGCTGCGCAGACAATAGGATTCGATCTGCAAAGGTAGTCGGCCGCCTTACTGTCGGGCGCCGCCGAGGACTGGAGGACGATTTTTGACAGCACAGCATACGCCGCGCCATCGCGGGGATCCGTCGCGATCGCTTCTTCAAGGGAAGATACCGCTTCGTCCGAGTAACCGGCACCGAATTGCGCCACACCAAGCAGCGTCAGAATTCGCGGGGATCGCGTTTGAGCGCGTGCTCCTTCGCTGAGCACGCCGGCGGCATCCGCCATGCGTTGATGCCGGATCAAGTGCAGCCCTAGCAAAAGGCGATAACGCTCTTCAGTCGGGGCCAGCTTGATGGCAGCCTGGTACGCGTTTTCCGCGGCAGCCGAGTCGCCTCTTTGGTCGAAAATATCGCCCGATAGCGCCTGGCCTGTGGCATTCTCTGGACATTTCTTCGCATGTTCGAGTGCCGCGTCCAAATCGCCGCTTTCCAGCTCCGCAAGTGCCGTCGCAATCAATAGCGCCGAGTTCTGCGGATCAAGGGCGAGTGCCTCCTCCATCTCGAGAGCCGCTGATTTCGGTTCCTTCAGTCCCGAAGCAATAGCCGCTTTCAACCTGTGAAATGCGATTTGCTGCGCAATCGGAGCCGGTGCAGGCACGCCAGCCAGCGCTTCCCGCGCCTGCTGGTACCGGCCCTGGCGGGCGAGCTCCACCGAACTCTGTAGTGCTGTTTGCGCTTGCACCATGCCCACGCTCAAAAGCATCGCAACGGCTATCGCGAGCCCAGTCATGTGGTACCGTAACCGTTTGCCGGATACCGAATCCTCTCGACTGATTCGCGGCATGGGATTGTTTGGCGCGACCTCAGCAAACATGCTGGAGATGATCGGCGTCGGCCCCTTCATCACAATTCCTATCCTGCTCAGTAAAGCAAATGGGCCGCAAGCGATTTTCGGCTGGGTGCTCGGAGCTATTGTGGCGGTCTGCGATGGTATGGTTTGGGCAGAACTGGGCGCGGCGATGCCGGGGAGCGGCGGCCCCTACCGATACTTGTCTGAAGCTTACGGTCCGCAACGCCTGGGTCGCATGATGAGTTTTCTCTTTATTTGGGAGACGATATTCCTCGCACCCCTCTCTATCGGTTCCGGCGCCGTCGGATTTGCGCAGTACGCCCGATTTCTGTGGCCGGCAATGTCTCCAACAGGCGAGCGCTTGATCGCAGTGGCCGTGTGCGCCGCAATCACCATATTGGTTTACCGGGATATCCGCCATGTCCAGAAGCTCTCCGTACTGATGTGGTTGGTCGTACTTGCAACTGTGGGATGGATCTGCTTCGCCGGCCTGAGTCATTTCAACCCTCATCAAGCTTTCGCATTTCCTCCTGGCTCGCTTAAGCCGTCGCGCGCGCTTTTCTTCGGCCTTGGCGGCGCCACGCTAATCGCCATGTACGACTTCGGCGGCTACAACAATGTCTGTTTCTTCGCCGGCGAGGTAAAACAGCCGGAGCGGACCGTGCCTCGCTCCATCATCATCTCCGTGGTCGTCGTCGCCGCGCTCTACCTGAGCATGAACATAAGTATTTTGGGGGTTGTGCCCTGGCACAGCGCCGCCCAATCCAAGTCGATTATTTCCGACTTCATCACACGCCTGTATGGTTACCGCGCCGCCCAGGTTGCAACGGCGCTGGTTCTCTGGACAACGCTAGCCTCCATCTTCGCCGTCCTGCTCGGATACTCGCGCGTGCCGTACGCTGCCGCACGAGACGGCCGCTTTTTCCGGGCCTTCGCTCGTCTGCATCCACAGCACCAATTTCCAACATTCTCGGTCGTCTTTTTCGGAGTTACCTCCGCTTTCGCCAGCCTCCTGGATCTGGATGTCCTGATCAACGCCCTGATCGTAATCCAGATTCTGATTCAGTTCATGGCTCAAATCCTGGCCGTCACCCTCATTCGGAAGAATCGCCCGGATATTAGTCGGCCATTCGAAATGCCTCTCTACCCGCTTACAAGCATCATTGCCTTTCTCGGGTGGCTCTACATCCTGATTGCAAGCGGCTGGGGTTACATAGGGGCCGCATTAGCGCTCCTCGTTCTGGGCATTGCGGCCTTTTTCTGGCGTGCCAAACGCCGAGCTGAATGGCCATTTCAGCCGGCAATGGAAGTGCCGGCTTGAATGCGCCCGCAGTGATTGTGGCCGGTCAGATCTTTCTAGATCTGCTCCTGATCGGCGTTGATCATTGGCCAGAACCGGGCAAGGAAATCTTCGCGCGCGAATTCCGACGCGAAATCGGCGGCGGCACAGCGATCACGGCGTGCGCGTTAGCTCGCCTTGGTTGTCCCGCGGCAGTACTGGTCGCAATCGGAACAGACTCATCCGCTTGGATCACCAGCCGTCTGGAATCGTGCGGCGTCAGCACGGAGTCCGTCATCATTGAGACCACGGAGCCTACGGGAATCACCGTCATCGCCAGCCGGCCGGAAGATCGACTCTTCATCACGTATCCTGGCGCGAACCGGCGGTTCGCGGAACTGCTCCAGAGCTGGGTCGAGATGTGCCAAGACACTCTGCTCCACGTTCACTTCGCCGTACCTTTAGATTTCGAAAGCGGACGACGAGTCATTGAAGCGATTCGTCGGCGTAATGCGTCGGTTTCCCTGGACGTAGGTTGGAACCGAAGCTGGCTGCTTGATCCACGTGCTTGGGAAATAGCCCGTCAGATCGACATCTTCTTTCCTAATGCAACTGAAGCCGAGGCCCTCACCGGCCAGCGGAACCCGGAAAGAATGCTGCGATCGTTTGCAGATAATGGAGTCCGGCGCGTCGCACTCAAGCTCGGTGCGGCGGGTGCGGCCATGGTCTGGGACGGTGAAATCTTCTACGCTGATCCCATTCCCGTCGACTGCGTCGACACGACCGGGGCCGGTGATTGTTTCAATGCCGGCTTTCTCCAAGCCTTATTCACGGGTGCGGATCCGCGGGAATGCCTCCTTCGAGCCAATATCTGCGGAGCACTTTCGACCGAGGCCTATGGCGGGATCGCCGGAGCCCCTGACAGGAATCGATTGGAACAGGAACTGAGGAAAATGAGCGTATGAAGGTCACGATGATCGGTGGAGGCGGTTTACGAACGCCGCTCGTGATCTATGGTCTGGCCCAAGCACAGGGGCAGCTCGGCACGTCGGAAGTTGCGTTGTACGACGTTGACGCAGAACGCCTCGCAATCATCGCAAGACTCTGCCGGACCGTGTTGCAAGGTTTCGGGCATCCGTTCGCCATCCGGACTGGCAGCGACCTTAGGGAAGCCGCGAGCGATGCAACTTTCGTTCTGAATAGCGTGCGGGTGGGCGGGATGTCGGCCCGAGCCAGGGATGAGCGCATTTCCATCCAAAATGGGCTTGCAGGTCAGGAGACCACCGGTCCGGGTGGCGCAGCCATGGCGTTACGCACTCTTCCCGTCACACTCGAGCACGCCGCTGTTGTGCAAAACGTTGCTCCGCGCGCGTGGTTTATCAATTTCACGAATCCAGCCGGGCTCATTACGCAAGCGCTGAGCGATCATACAGGGGTTCGCGTAATCGGGATCTGCGATACGCCCGGTGAACTCTTTCACAAGCTCGCCAGTTGCCTGGGCGAGGAGCAATCCCACATGACCTTCGACTATGCAGGATTGAATCACCTTGGTTGGATCCGTCGTGTGACCCTGCGTAACGAGGACATAACCGGCCGCATCCTGGACGACCTGCCACTGCTGCGGGGCCTCTACCCGGCCGAACTCTTCGATCCGGTGCTGATAAAAACTCTCCGGCTGATTCCAACTGAGTACCTGTTCTTCTACTACAGCCAACGGAAAGCGTATGAGAATCAGCTGCGCGCCGGCGCCACTCGTGGCGAGGAGCTAAACCAACTGAACAGGACGCTGTTCGAGTCGATGGCCGGGCAGCAAGACGAGGACGCCCTTGCGTCATATCGGGCCTATTTGAATTCCCGCAATGCCTCGTATATGAAACTCGAGGGGCAAGCGGCCTCCGCGCTTGCATCGCAGGAGCACGACGCAGATCCTTTCGAAACTGCTACCGGATACCACCGTATTGCGATTGAGCTCATGCGCGGGCTGATGTCCAACGTGCCGCGACAGATAGTATTGAACGTTCGGAACGAGGGCTCGATTCCGGAACTCAAACACGATGACGTCGTCGAAGTACGTTGCTCCGTCGACTCGACTGGAGTGAGGCCGCTCTCGGCAGGGCCACTCCCGGATACCGTAAGAGGCCTGGTGCTGGCGGTGAAGGGCTACGAACGCACACTGATTCGCGCGGCTCTAAACGACTCGATCACTTTGGCGCAACTCGCTCTGCTGCAATATCCGATCGTGGGCCAATGGGAACTAGCGGGAGCCGTTCTTCACTCGCTCTGCGAACACGACGGCGAGTTCCTCGGCTATCTTCATTGATTCTTGGGAGGCAAGCACAGGGTGGCCGGAAGAAATGCCGTCGGTCGTTGCTCAGCCGTGCAGCGGGTGACTAAGCTTGCGAATTCGTTCGGTATTCTGGTATCTCGGCGAATGAAGACGGCCCACATCTCGGTAATACTTCTGCTAGTGCTTTACGCTGCAGGGCTCGCTCTGCCAAATTCAGCTGCGACGGCCAGGGTTGTCGAGATGCAAATCACATTGCGAACCTGGATACATCCATTTAAGAACTCAAGTGATTGGACAGCTGTCAGTTTTGAACAGACCATTCCGTCCGATCGCAGCGCAATCATCATCTGCGATATGTGGGACAAGCACTGGTGCAAAGGGGCAACAACGCGGGGCGAGGATCTCGCCCGGCGAATGGAACCGGTGCTAGAACGGGCGCGTTCCAACTCGATTCTGGTCATACATGCGCCATCTGAAACCATGCCTTATTACGCCAATGCGCCGGGGCGGCTAACGGCGGAACGGGCCCCGAAAGTCGATCCGCCAGCAGGAACCGTACCCGTGGAGAAGGAACCGCCGCTGCCCATCGATGATAGTGATGGCGGCTGTGACACACCGGGTGACAAGGAACACAAAGCATGGAGCCGCGAGACACCGCTACTGAAGATAGAACCGGGCGACGTGATCTCCGATGATGGGCACGAGATCTACAACGTGCTCCGGCAGCATGGAATTGATACGGTGCTCATGATGGGCGTGCACGCGAATATGTGCATCCTGAACCGCAGTTTCGGCATACGGCAACTGACTAAATGGGGCATCCACTGCATCCTTGTCCGCGATCTGACCGATGCCATGTACAATCCCGGATCATGGCCGCATGTCTCTCATGCGGCAGGAACAGAACTGGTCATCGAGCACATTGAGAAATATTGGGCGCCATCCGTTTTGAGCAATGATCTCCTCCAGCAGCTACGAACGAATTCATAGTCTCGCCGGCGGGCCGAGCCAGGGAGAACACAAAGTAGCAGAGATGTCATTCTCCGTCCCTCCGGCAAACCGATTCTAGGATCCAGATCCAGTGCTTGTCTGGAAGAGCCGGGGAGCGAAATCATTCAGACACCTGCGCCATGTCAACCACTCGTGCGCCGTGCCAGGCGATTCGAAGTAAACGTTGTGAATGCCGGCTTTCGTCAACGCCTCGCTGAAATTCTTCGTTCCGGGTCCCTCGACAGAGCCGATGCCCAGAAACAATAGCTTCACTTTCTTGTTGAATTCGGCCGGGTCGGCGAATGCTCCGTCGCAGCTGGTTTTAGGGTCGAAAGTCGCGTCTCTACCGCCGCAACTGCCGCTGAATCCGCCTAGATACGCGAATTTGTCGAGGTTGTTCAGCGCGGTTTTGAATGTCTGAGCCCCACCCATGGAAAGGCCGGCCATGGCGCGGTTTTCGCGGCCGGGAAGCACGCGGTACGTTCGCTCCACCATCGGAAACAGGTCGGTGAACATCATCTGCGTGAACGTCTCACCCCAGTTTGCGGGAAATCCCAGGCGGGCTGCGCCCGGCGCGGGCCGCGTACCGGGAGGCGGCGGCACATCAGCCATCGATCGTCTCGCAATGATACTCCGAGCCGCATAAAGGCTTGCATCCTCGCCCGGCTTCACCGCGTTCAGATTGTCCATGACAATAATCATGGGTTTGGACTTCTTCGCGGCGATCAGGTTATCCATGATGAATTCGACATGGCCTTGCGAAGTCCAACCCTGCTCGTTTTCGCCCCAACCATGGAGCAGGTAGAGAACGGGATAA
>JAFAUR010000514.1 GCA_019243205.1 Acidobacteriaceae bacterium
ACTGCCGCTCGAAAGTCAATCTTCTTCGCTGAGTTCTCTGGTGACGCTGGCCTCGCCGGGAGTCGCGGCGGATTCGAACGGTCTTTTTCACGGACTGGGCGATCACGCCGAGAACTCATTCTCGATTGATGGGCAACCGATTACCGACCAGCAGAGCAAGGTGTTTTCAAATCAGCTCCCGGTGGATGCCATACAGTCGATCGAGGTGATTCCGGGTGCGCCTCCCGCTGAATTTGGCGGCAAGACCAGTCTGGTGATTGTGGCCACCACGCGATCGGGCCTCGGCTACACGACGCCCCATGGCGATGTGACCGCGTCCTACGGTACATTCGGAACCACGAACGACGCTTTCGATCTCTCCTACGGAGGCCAGAAATGGGGAAACTTCATTTCCGTAAGCGGATTGAACACGCGCCGCTTTCTGGATCCGCCCGAATTCGCCGTTTTGCACGACCAGGGCAACCAAGAGAATATTTTCGACCGGATCGATTTCAAGCCTAGCGACGCGGATACCTTCAATTTAAATTTGCAATTCACGCGCTCCTGGTTCCAAACTCCCAACACTTGGGACCAGCAACTTCAAGGCTGCACGATTTTATCGGCAATGTGCAGCGGGGCCGCTTATGCTCCCGGGTCGGTGATTCTCAACCCTCTTACAGGCAGTCCTCTCGGGCCGACCGATCAGCGCTCGCAAATAAGGACCTTTAACATTGCACCGACATGGACCCGCATCCTGAATCCCAATGCCGTGCTTACCATCGGTGCATGGGTGCGGCATGACGAATATAACTATTACCCGAGCCCCGATCCTTTCAGCGATCTGGGGCCACTTCAGGACGAAACTTTCTCCCAGCTCAGGTTCCTGACCAATGCGGGCATTCGCGCCGATGTGACGTACGTGAACGGAATACACAACATTAAAGTGGGGGGCACGTTTCAACATACATTTCTTACGGAGAACGACACCTTTGGAATCGTGAATCCGGGGCTACTCGCAGGCTGCACCAGCGCCGCATGCGTGACTCTACAACCGTACGACCTGACCAACCCAGCGACGGACCCAAATCAGGCCCAATTCCCTTATCGCGGCCACACGGACATCAAGGAGGAAGCACTCTATGCGGAGGACACCATCACCAAGGAACCCTGGTCCTTCATGTTCGGGGTACGCGGCGATTTCTATAACGGATTGCAATCTAGTTCCGCACAAGCGGAGCCTCGCGCCGGCCTCTCCTACAACATCAAAAAAACAGGTACCGTGCTCCGCGTTTCCTATGCTCGCACCATGGAAAGCCCCTTCAATGAGAACCTGATTATTACGAGCACTGGGTGCAACACCCCTCAGGTCGCCGCCGTTATGCAACTCGCCCAAGGCTTCCCTTGTGGCATAATTTCACCCTCCGGCGCAATCCTACCTCTACAACCGCTGAGGCCTGGCTTCCGTAACGAATTCCACGCGGGCCTGGAACAGGCGTTTGGGAAGCATTTCGTCTTGAGCGGAGAGTACATTTGGAGGTACACACACAACGCGTATGACTTCAACATCCTTGGTACAAGTCCCATTACCCTCCCCATCGAATGGCACAATTCCAAGATTCCGGGATATGCCATACGCGGAAGTTTTCCAACGTGGCATGGTTTGACTGCATTTATTGTGATGTCGAGTGTCGCCGCGCGCTTCTTTCCGCCAACGGTTAGCGGAATCGCACCCGGTCAGCCACCGGGGGTGTTCCGCATCGACCACGACGAGCTATTCAACCAAACCACGCATTTCCAATATCAACCGTTTGAGCGCGGGCCTTGGCTGGGCTTCAACTGGAGGTACGACAGCGGACTTGTGAGTGGCACGGTGCCCTGCCTTGCCACGACGGTCACATGCTCATTTTCAACAGGCAGTGCCGACTCGCCAATCGCGGTCTACGGCTCTGTTCCCGTTCCACAAGGTGATGTACTTCTTCAAAACAACATCAGCGGATTGCCCCTTACCGCTGATCAGGAGTTCCAGTCTGGGCTCACCTGCGGTGGCGTGAAGGCTACCCCAACAACACCCATTGGGACGCCGATACCCGGATCTCCTAGTTTCTACGTTTGCCCCGCGAACCAGCTCACCTCCAACCTGGTGAAAATCCCGGCGCCTTTCACCGAGAACGACGATCACAATCCGCAGCGCATCCAGCCACGTAACTTGTTCGATATCGCTCTGGGTCAGGACAATCTTTTCCACGGCGATCGATATAAATGGAGCGCTCGGGTTGAAGTTATTAACCTCACCGAC
>JAFAUR010000625.1 GCA_019243205.1 Acidobacteriaceae bacterium
CTGAAAGTAGGGACGTAAGAGCCCAATGGAATGTCAATGATGAGTCGCTCATGCGAGCCTTCGGAGCTGTAATACTCCTTCAGCTTCTTGCGCAGCTGGGATACTTGGACCCTGGCGATCGTATCGACAGCGGTATCGTACCCGCGTTCGCGTCCGAAGACCGCAGTACCGATCCTCTGTTCAGATAATGGCTCGTCCGGATGATCGAGGGCGGAATCACAGAGGAACTTCAGCAACTCACGGCTTCTAGTGGACTTCTCAAACAGCTTGCTCCTGCACGCGCGAACGACTGCATCCCGGCATTCTTCTATCGATATCCTGGATTCTTTGCCAGCATCCGGGCGAGCAAACGAGGCCATGACCGCGAACCCACTGTAACATAGGATTCACTGTAAAAGTTTCTGGCCAGTTCGCGTCTCATGTGCCTTTCGCTACCCATCAGAAGATGAAGATCCGGTCCAGATATTCGTTGCAGATTTAGGCGATGCCCGAGAGCTTCACTTTCCTGACCGGCTGTCCACTCACCTGACCCTGCCTCGGTTTTTTAGGATCCCAGATCGCGTCAACTTTCGAAAGAGAATCGAGGCATACAGCCCCCGAATTCCGTAAATAACTTCCGCACGAAATAAACAGCCGAGTGGCCATACGCGGATCGTCGCCCGCCGGAACGGGCCTCGTCCAGGCGAATAGATAAGCGTCGGTATCCCATCCGCCTATTGTGTTACTGCTGTTCAGGTGCATGCGCCTGCCGTCGGCGTTCAGGTTCAGATAGATGTCTGAGACGGTTTCCGTCGTGATCACGCGGACGCCTAGCGCCAGAGGTCCTGAGGTAAGCATTTCAGCTGTGGGGTGCGGCTGAGCCTCGATAATTGGCACGATGGCTGTTATGAATTTGTGCACCTTACCGGGCTCCGCGGCGCGCAAGCGGTAATACGGCACTGTTTGTTCGGGGCGGTGATCCGCGAGGCCGATCTCCTGTTGAACGGAAATCGCCGGATAGAAGCAACGCACTTCTGCCGACACACCTTCGTTTTTGATCGCGATCAGATCCTTGCTGACTTCGGCGCTGCCCGCGTAATGCAGGAGCCAATCGGGCCTTGTCTCTTCATGTGCTTCGATGTCGTCGAAGATCAGAATCAGCCCATCAACCCATACCCAATGCCGGTAGTTGCGGAGGAAATATCTGGACATCGGCCCGGTCGCATCTGCGTATATGTATTTCAGCCCCATGTGGTCCAGCATGGAAGCGAGCCGGCCCGGGAACTTCGACCCGCGCGAGTGATCTTCCGCGGGTTCGCCCTTTCCTTCCGCGAGTATCACGTTATGGGCGCGGCTTTGAACATAGTAGTTGCCGTAAGCGGGGTGGCCGTACCCGCAGGATCCCGAATCGATCAGCAGCGGAACTCCGCCATGGAACAGCACGAAGGAGCCTGAGTCTGCGTGTGCATGGTTCCATGTGAATCCACTCTTCACGGCGAGGAATGTAGCATCGTCACGCCAAGAAGTTCGCAACAGGCTCCAGCCGATATCGGAGTAGATCTTGGAAGCTGGTGATCGAGGTTCTTCTACCGCGGGCAGTTCCGGAAGCAGGAATTCGAATGCGTCCGGCGAGAATGGGGGCTCAAGCTTCGATACAAGCCAGCTTGCAGCGGGGTGCCCGAAGCCGTTCGCGTTTAGGAGTCGTATGGTTGGCGCAAGATTCTGAACAAGTGCGCTATCGCCAAAGTTGACGGAAACGGATCGCCTCGAACTCGGATAGAATGTCTGCAAAAAGAATTCGCAGGCCTCGATCAACGACGAGTATGGATTCAGTGGCCTTTCGGGGAATTGACGTGACCACGCGAGGCGATAACGGAGGTATTCGGAGAGTGCATAGTTGTCGTATCCGACACCCTCGTAAGAGCCGCCATCCGAACCGAACGTGCGAGCCTTGTTCTGGAGTAGATTGCCGGAAAACGCAAACCACTCATCAATAGCTTGATTCACGACCTGCATCCACGCTTCGGAACGCGCTTCTTCCGCCCGCAATGCCAGAGCCGCCAGACCGGCATTCGACACGCACACCGACCACCAGTTATGCCCCATGGAGTCGAGCGCATGAATGCGCGACTCGGGCAGAATCCAATCGGTTAATGTCGGGAGAATGCCACGATCCACCATCGCCGTACGAATGCTCTTACACTCGCCGCTCGTCAGCAGAGGACAAATGGCGTCGTAGCCGCACGCGAATCCATAATTGAAGCGCGCTGTGTTCAACTCGGAGTGCCACGGTGGGACACGCCGCTCAAAGCCGGGACCGTGCCACACCGAAAATGCGGCGAAGTG
>JAFAUR010001038.1 GCA_019243205.1 Acidobacteriaceae bacterium
GCCGGATTACAAAACTCGCTTTCAAATCCCCAGTGCGAACGGAAGCCGATGAAGCGTTCCGACTCTTCACGCCGCTGCCCACGCAGGATCTTCTTCACCGCGCTCGTTAAGTTGTCATAGCGCAACCGTTCAAATACACCACCGAAATGATGAAAGGCCAATTCGTGCGCTTCCAAAAAGGCTTGCTGCGTGGCATGCGGATAAGCCTGATGAAAGGCCCCGCCGCTCGCCATCGAGCGCAGGCAAAACACGTATACCTTCTGCCGCTCGCCGCCCAACTCCGCCCATGCCTCATACCAGTCCACTTGCGCTTCCTGGCCCCAGCGGTAACTCTGCGGCACAAATGTTTCGCCGCCTTGCAGTGTCAGCTCCCGCTTCCGCTGGCGCACGTAGCGCCGCACCGTGCACTCGGCCACTTCGATCTCCGGCTTCTCCCGCCGCAGTCGCACCCAGATCCGGTGCGCCGTGTGCCGCTGCTTGCGCGGCGCCCTCCGATCCGACGCCAGAATGCCGTCAATGAACTCTTCCGCGGCTCCTAGCTTCGGCCGTTTACGAACTGGCGTCTTTCTTGCTGGCGGTATCGCGTTGGCGATCGCTTCCCGCACCATCCGACGATGCACTCCCAGCTTCCGCGCCACTCCCTTTATCGTTCCGACGCCATGTTCATACTCGCGCCGTATCTGCTCGAACAGTTCCACCTTCCTTCTCCTCTGCACCGCCGGCCTCCGTCCTGAGCCCAACAAACGCTCAAAACAGAGTAATCAGTTTATGTTTCAGAGGGGGCCAATTCAGAGTATCGAAGTGGGCCAGTTCAGGGCTCTTCCGCTAATTTGGTGCAGTTCATGGTGCCCTTTGAACAGCACAGCCGCTGAGGGTTCGGTAGGGCAGAATCCTGGCGTGTAGCAGTTTCAGACCGGCGCGACCATACATTTGGCGCTTGATCGTCTTCAGACGATTGATCTGGCCTTCGACTTGGCCATTGCTGAAATGGCTTTCGACGGCGGCAATGACCGCCGACATGTCGCGACGAAGTCCAAACGCAAAGCGCACCACTGATCCAATGCCTGAGCGCATCGCAGTTTGAATCCAGTCACACATCTGATTTCCGTCCTTGCTAGTCAAGGCGGCGCGAAAGTCGAGCGCCAGCGTTCTCATTAGCTTTAGTTCGGGACATGTACACGATACTCGTTCGAACAGAACGCGCTGTTCCTGCGTGAGTTGTTCAGGTGCCCGCATTGCAAGCACGGCTGCGTGTCGGGGCGCAACTTTCTGAATGGGGGCAGTTATGGCATGGTGTTTCGGCGCTCGCCAACCAGAAACGAAGCGGGCGACCATGCCACGTTGGCCGTGATAGCCTTGGCTTCGAATCTCCTTAAATAACTGAGTTGCATTGTGACAACCCTCGGTCCATCGCCGCCGAAGGTAGTCGGCGAAGTGCTGCACTTTGGTTGGCTTTCGCACTGCCGGTTTGCGCTCTGGAAACTGACCGGCCCGGAGCCAACGCCGTACGGTTTTGCGCTCCATCGATAGAGCATGAGCAATTGCTCTTTGTGAGTGACCTTCTTGATGGAGCGCCATCAGCTTGTCATAAAGCTGCAATCGCCGCTCCCGTCGTTGCTCTTTCACTTTCCCCCGTGAGGTCAACGCGGGTTGGTCCTGCTCGGGTTCGGTGCCCGGCTCACTGGAGGTTTGCGAACCTGGAGTCTGCAGTTGCCGCGATCGCTCTTCGAGTGCTCTCTCAATCGCTGCTGAGAGATTCAGGACAAGATGGAAACGATCTGCTATTTGTTGCGCATTCGGCGCTCCCACTTGCGCGCCTTCCGCGTATACGCTGGCGCGATCACGACTGATTGAACTCACGGTCGGATGTTGTTTCAGCCATGCCGTTAGGCTCTCCGCGGATCTTTCTCGCAGCAGGTCCACAACGCAATGCCGTTCCAGATCCACCAGAATGGTGCCGTACTCCTGTCCTTTACACCACGCCCAGTCATCCACGCCTAAAGAACGGACCGGATACTCGTCTGAACCGATAGCGGGAAGTAGCTTCACGAATCGTAGGACAGTATCATCACTGACAACGATCGCCAGCCGTGCCAGCAAGCGAGATCCAGGCAGCCCGCCGCTCACGAATCCCACGCAGCGAATGATCTCTTTCAAACGATCCGTTTGACGAGCATAGGCGTCAGCCACATTCGGGAATCTCTCGACAAAGATCTTTCGTGCGCAGGAAGGATTCCGGCAACGGAAGCGCCGCGCCCGTATTCTGAGTCGAACCGACTGACC
>JAFAUR010000027.1 GCA_019243205.1 Acidobacteriaceae bacterium
GTTGAGGTCGCGGCAATCAAGGCTTCGATGTCCAACTCGTTGGAATAGAGAAGCAGACGCGTAAGAGACATCTGATCGTCCGGTTCGTTGCCAATGTCGCTGATGACAATTAGGCGCGGGTGGCCATCGAAGTTATCAATGTGGGAAGGCGAAATGGCCTGCCCTGCAAACATCAGAGGCGTTGATGCTTGCGCTAGCAAGCAGGCAAGCATTGCTGTGAGAACCCAGTAGCCTGGTCTCATTCGATCCTTTGTGACGAGTAAGGTGTCCCGATGCTTTCGATACCGGCGCTGAGCCCCAATCCCTGACGCGACCGGCGCGCTAACAATATCACTCGGACAGCTCACGGTTTCCATTTAGGAATTGCTTCCCCGACATCCCGACCACCGAACAGCTTTAAAAAGATTGTTAAAGCTCGATATTGCGCGGCCACTGACCCGTCTGAACCCAGTCCGGTTGGAAATACCCGATAAAACTTTCAATCCCTTTGCGGAAATCTATCAGAGCTTGGTTCGCCGCTGGGTATTTACTCTGTTCATAAAACAACTCAGCCTCCGGACCTTTGTAAGGCACCAATGGAACATAGGGAGCGTTATACGCAAAGGTGTAATAGAAGGAGACCAGGCCGCCAAGCGTCCCGGTATTAGGCAGATATTTCAACAGGTCGGCGGTCGGTAAAGCTATCGACGGATCAGGAATTGTCGTGCTTTGCAGACAAGGCGGATAATTTGGGGCGAATGGGGGATCCGGCGCGCCGACATTCCGAAGCCGCCCCATGCCATGAAAAGTGATTCGATAAAGGACGCTGGTAACAACCGCCTTCAATGCTGCTTTCGAATTCATCTTGGGCAGCCCGGCCACATTGCCCGTTTTGCTGGCGGCATTGATCCAATTCGCCAGATCCTTGTCGCCAGCCACCGCGCCGTCATCAGCATATCCAGCGTCGACAACCGCGTTTACGTAAGCGGCTACCATCCCCCAGATCTTCTGGACGACTTGCGCGTTTGGATATAAATTCCATCGTTCATTGTCGATCGCGGGATCGGTGAAATCCTCTGGGTTCAGTGTGCCGAGCATATTGGCCGGGTCTGTCGAAAAAAAGTCGTGCCTGGCGGAGTAGGCGTTGCACAGAGTCAGAAACTTCCCCGTGTCGCTGATCGACGTAGGCGGCGAGAGAAACGACCATGCGAGCATCAGGACCAGATCGAATGGGACTAGATAGTTGGATTGCGGCGCCAGCAACTGATGAATGATGTTCGTAGATGGCAATTCGTTGAGGGCTGTCATTAGCATCGCAGCCGTCACAATGTGCTGCGTATAGACATGCCCCAGCCAGATCCCGTAAACGGTCATCGACGTCTTCACCGCGATCAGGGCGTAAATCCAGGCCGGTGACTTGGGCGTATATGTCTGAGCACTGTTGACATCTTCCGGGTCGGCGATGTAGACCGCAATGGGTGTTAGATTCTTCGCCTGATCCATAGTCAGTAACGCCATGCTGTTCGGCGTGAAACGTACGGTGTTGTTGCTGAGCTTTTGGGGTGCCAGGCCGGAGAAGACTGTCATGTCGATCCCATAGAGATTTCCCGCGCTCAGAAGATCGTCATACGCGGAGAGCCATCCCGTACCGAAGTTGGTCCGGTAGTCTACTGCGGTCGCCGCAGTCAGCTTTCTGAGGACAAAAAGATTGTAGGGCAGAGCAGTCGAGCGAATCATCGGCCAGAATTGTCGCGTTGCCGCTTCGGGATCGGTGAGTGCGGCGACATAGCCCGGGACATGAGGATAGCCGTGGCGAAAGAGATCCTGAAAGGTTGTCCAAGCCATCGCAAACTGGTCCGGACTTTCGAGCGTGAAGGCGGAATAATCGTCGCCTGCTGCCGGCGAGGGAGCGGCATGCGGAGACGTCATTGACGCAGGTGCGGCACGCAGTTCCACGCTTCCGCGGAATTCTGAGAACGCCGATGCGATGCGATCTACGTGCGACTTGTCTGGGAACAATCTCCTGAGAAATTGCTCAACGTTTGTCAGCAGCGCTCGTAAGAGCGCTGCCTGCTGCACCTGATCCTCCGTCCCGAGCATGAAGCGCTCCGCGGTGGCAGTGATGCCGCGCAGAGTGTACTCTATCGAGAGCCCATCTTTCGCCTGAATCAAATACTGACCGCGCGCTATCAATTTATTGAAAGTGTCGATTACTTCCTCGAGCCCCGCCCAGTCTTCGGGGCGCGGAAGGGCAGGTCCCTTCCAGCAGGGAACTTCGAACCCTTCCAGGTATCCGATCGCGTCCAGTTCGAGTTGAGTCAAAGGTGAGTATCGGGGCATATTCTGACTCCTCCGCAAGCTGCCACAGAACCAAAACAATCTATCGCAAGTTAGTCGACAGTCTCTGAATCACAAACGCTGTAGTGAACTGATGGCGAATTTCAGCTGCGCTTCGAATGTGGCAAGTCGAATCCAATCTAGTCCGATGAATGGAGTCGCGCCCATTACTCCGTGACATGCGCGTACGAGAAGCCAGCGATGACCAGGCTAAGCAGCAGGGTCATGCTCGCGATCATGAACCAGCGTAAGGTCAGCCGGTATTCGCCAGGTTCTTCGTCTCTTGGCTGCAGCGACCTCCACAGAGCAGTCAGTTCAAGCACAATGGAGATCAAGAGAACAGTCGCGGCGACGACGCCCGAAGGCGTCCATTCACCAGGTAATTCGAACACCCAGGACCGCAGAAAGAGCAACGAGAAGCCCAACATGACGGTAATCGCTGTGATGATTCCGCTGCGATAGCCTGCGGGTAGGTATTGTTCATTTCCCGTTTTGAACTGAAGCGATTGTTCATTAGCGCTCTTCTCTTGAGAGTTCGGTAGATTCACTGTTTTCCTGGTCCCCAGAACCTGTGAAAGAACTGTATCAGATCGCGCGATTGTCGAGCGCCGCAAGGCTGAGTTGCGTGAATCACCCGTACTCACGATTCCGTAAAACGCCGCCGGCCTTCGTC
>JAFAUR010000040.1 GCA_019243205.1 Acidobacteriaceae bacterium
TTTTTGCCATACTGTTACTTGCCTGCGCGATCAGGCAACCGCTGGACATGAGCCCGGTTCGCCGGGCCGGTCGGGAGGAAAGTCCGGTCTTCACAGGGCGGCATGCCGGCTAACGGCCGGGGGCCTGTGCTCCAAGGTGCAGGCTACGGAAAGTGCCACAGAAAAGATACCGCCCGCTCTTCTCGAAAAGACGGGTAAGGGTGAAAAGGTGCGGTAAGAGCGCACCGCGAGTCTGAGCGATCAGACCGGCAGGGAAAACCCCATGCGAAGCAAGACCAAATAGGGGAGGAGGAGTGGCCCGCTCCGTTACAACTTCCGGGTAGGTCGCTTGAGCCTCTCAGCAATGGGAGGCCTAGACGAATGGTTGCCGCCCGCTTCGGCGGGACACAGAAACCGGCTTACCGATCGCGCAGGTTCATCTCTCTTTCGGCAGCCTTTTTCAAAAATCGGCTGCGCTCGGCAATAAATCGCGTCATGTATTGTTCCAGGAAAAGCGCGTCCGCCAAGCGCCCCAGCCAACCCGATCGGGCCGTGTAGTCGAAACGATCAATCATCCGTGTGGTTTGCCCGTCGATGAATTCGAAGACGTGATCGTGATCAAAACGGGCGAAGGCGCCGCGAACCTGGGAATCCCGAAAATGTGTGGGAGGGTTGAAGGCTGTGATGCGGCTAATGAGCGTCTGGCGCACCCCAAAATGCACAGCCTCCCAGGTGACCTCCTGGCCCATTCCTATGGGCCCCTTCGTGAATCCGCCGATCGCGCGCTCACGCGTTTTAGCAGTGGACCGGGTATGGAGATCGATATCTCGCGCCACGTCAAAGCAGACCTTAACCGGCGCCCGGATGACGATGCTTACTTCAATGACGGCCAGGGCGATTCCCGTCTGCGCGCCCCGCAAAAAGAGCCCGTCACGCTGATAAAATGAAAAACTCCATGCCGATTAGTAAAGAGCTGCTGGAAATTCTTGTTTGTCCCGTTTGCAAAGCCGAGCTGGTGCTCAAGGAAGATGGTAGCGGACTCAAATGCGTGGAATGCCATCGGGTTTACCCCGTTCGCGATGACATTCCGATCATGCTCATAGATCAGGCAACGATTGAGCCGTAACTCCTGATGACCGTACTGGAGCAGCTTCCGCAGGGCTCGCGCGTCGCCATCATCCGCTTGCGCTCTCTCGGTGACTGTGTGCTTACAAGCCCTGCGATTAGTCTGCTCAAGCAGACGCGCTCGGACCTTGAGATTGGCGTTGCCGTCGAGCAGCGCTTCACTACGGTATTTGAGGGAAATCCGAGCGTTTCCCGGATGCTTGAGCCGACTTGGCAAGCGATACGGGCGTGGAAGCCGAAACTCTGCTTAAACCTGCATGGCGGCACGCGAAGCCAATGGATGGCGGCGCTTTCCGGCGCACGCTGGCGAGCGGGGTTCGCCCATCACAGCCTGGCGTTCGTTTATAACCTGCGAATCCCGCGGGCGCAGAGAATTCTAGGCGTGAACCGGACGGTGCACACCGCGGAGCATCTGGCGTCCGCGATGTTCGCGCTCGGCGTTCCCCTGCAGCCGGTGCCCGGAGCCTCGCTGTTCGCTAGTGACTCTCCCTTGCAAGGGCGCTATGCCGTTCTGCATCCGTTCGCTTCGAGCCCCGAAAAGCAGTGGCCGGCAGCGCGTTTTTGCGAGCTTGCTCGTTATCTGCGGTTGTGGAATATTCGACCAGTCTTTCTGGCCGGCCCTTCGGATGATCCGACCGCGTTTGCTCCACACCAGGTGTTTCGCGGAAGCCTGCGTGACGTCAAAGCGCTTCTTTCGAAGGCCTGCGTATTCATCGGGAATGACAGCGGTCCGGCCCATATGGCGGCCGCGTTCCGGGTGCCGAGCGTGGTTCTCTTCAGTAGTTCGAATCCGGCGATCTGGAGCCCGTGGTGTACGGAGGCCGAGATCGTGGTCGCGCCCGATGGTCTCGGCCAAGTCACCGTGTCGCGAGTTATCGCCGCTTTGGAGCGCCTGCGCGCGCTTGAAGAGGCGCACGCTTGAAAGAACTCGGCCGTCTGCTGCGCTATGCGCGGCCCTACTTGCTTGCCTTGTTCGCCTCTGTTGTCTTCATGGCAGTGGTCGGGCTGTCTCAAGGGCTGCTGGTCAGGCTGATTCCTCTGGTTTTCGAACGAGTGCTGCGTCCCAATCCGGCCGACAACGCGCCCGCGCTCCTTTTCTCCATCCCACACACCAGCGTTCAGATCTATCTCCGTGACATTATTCCGGCGTTCGTCACGAATATCTGGACCATGGTGGCCATCGCTATCATGATGTGCTTCCTCGCGAAGGGCGCATGTGATTACCTCGGCAACTATCTGATCAACTGGGTCGGTGTCAGCGCGGTCATGGACCTCCGTCAGGAAGTCTTCGATCGGGTTCTCCGTCAGGACGCGCAGTTTTTTGAAGACCAGTCGACCGGCCGGATCATGTCGTCTCTGATGAACGACATCGCGAAACTGCAGGAATCCGTCTCAACTATGTTGGCCGACTGGCTCCGGCAGATGTTCACGGCTCTTTTCCTCCTGCTCGCGATGGTCAGCATCGATTGGAAGCTTTCCCTTATCAGCCTGATCGTCTTTCCGGTGGTGGCATTTCTGACGGTCCGGCTTGGCAGGCGTATCCGTAGCACAACGCGGCACGCGCAGGACATGGCGGCCGGCCTGACAGAGATCCTGCAGGAAACCATCACGGGGCACCAGGTGGTGAAGAGTTTTGGCGCGGAAGAATACGAATCGAAGCGATTCCGGCTTGCCTCCCAGCGTCTGAAAACCGGAACGCTCCGTTACGTCGCTCAGCAGGCGCTTGCATCGCCCATCATCGAGCTTTTCGGAGCCCTTACCGTCGTCGGCCTGCTCTGGGTGGCGCGTATGCAAGTGAAAAACGCCACTATGACCGCCGATAAGTTCACCGCCTTTGTACTGGCGTTGGTGTTGCTCTATGAGCCGATCAAGCGTTTAACCGGCATTCACAACATTTTCCAAGCCGGTATCGGAGCCGCGTTGCGGGTTTTCAGCTATCTGGACAGGCAGGAAGGCGTGCTCGACAAGCCTGGCGCCGCGCGTCTGGCGAAATTCGAACGGAGCATCCGTTTCGAGAACGTCAGCTTCACCTATCCGACTATGCCTGCTAAACAGGTCCTCAGCAATATCAATCTGCAGATCGCCGCATGCGAAGTTGTGGCGCTGGTCGGAGCAAGCGGTGCCGGCAAAACGACCCTCGCCAACTTGGTGCCGCGCTTCTATGATGTGCCGGCTGGTGCGATCACGATTGATGGCCACGATGTCCGGGACCTTCGCCTGGACAGTCTCCGCGAGAAGATCAGCATCGTCGCGCAGGACACCTTTCTCTTCAACGAAACCGTTTACGACAATATCGCGTACGCCCGGCCGGATGCAAAGGAAGCCGAAGTTTTCGCGGCGGCGGAGAAGGCATTCGCACACGACTTCATCACGCACTTGCCCGACGGGTATCGGACCATCATTGGCGAGCGGGGCACGAAACTAAGCGGCGGCCAGCGGCAACGGCTCGCCATTGCGCGCGCGCTCTTGAAAGACGCGCCAATCCTGATCCTTGACGAAGCCACTTCCCATCTGGACACGGAATCGGAACGGCTGGTGCAGCAGGCGTTGTCCACACTCATGAAGCGGCGTACCGTGCTTGTCATTGCGCACCGCCTTTCAACCATCCGACAGGCCGACAAGATCGTTGTTCTCGATGCCGGCCGCATCGCCGAATTCGGCAGCCATGACGACCTCATGGCCCGGAAAGGCCTCTACGCACGGCTGCATTCCTTGCAGCATGCTGGTTCCGATATGGTCGTGAGCTAACGGCACGATCATGGCGGACAAACCTCGACCCTTACCGGCGTCGCAAACTCCTGCTCGCAGCATGACCGGCTACGCGTCCGTTCGCAAACTGACGAGTGCAGGCGAATTAACGGTCAGCTTGCGAAGCGTGAACGGACGCGGGCTCGATCTCCACTTTCACGGCAACTCCGAATTCGCCACTTACGAAAACATCGCCCGAAATCTGGTCAAGCAGCACGTGAACAGGGGCCATATCGACGTTCGGATTTCGCTCACTACCGAAGGCGACGAGGGCGGCCCATACAATCGAGACCTCCTGGCGCGTTATGTTCGGATCTTTGAGCAGGCTCGGGATGAGTTCAGGCTCGAGGGAACGCTCAACGTAAATTCGCTGCTCTCGATTCCGGGGCTGTTCGAACAGGCACGCGGCCCCAAGCCGCCCGGGCCTGCGTTTCAAGCTGAATTATCGGAAGCGCTCCTCGAGTGCATTGCGGAGCTCAACCGGTTTCGCGAGCGCGAGGGCGCTGAGTTGCTGTCCGCCATTCATGCCGAGGTGGATGCGATGGAAAGCGCCACGGCCGGAATCTCGGAAATTCGTCAAGGCGCCCTGGATCAGCTGAAAGATCGTCTCCGGGAGCGGCTGGTTGCGCTCTTGGGCGACTCCTCCATCTCCGAATCGCGGCTAATCGAAGAAGCCGCGATCCTCACCGACCGGTCCGACATTCAGGAAGAGCTCACACGACTTTCTGTCCATACGGCGGAGTTGCGGTGCATGTTGGCCGCCGGAGGTGAGCTAGGGAAAAGACTCGACTTTCTGCTTCAGGAAATGAATCGTGAAACAAACACGATCCTTTCGAAGACTTCAGGAATTGGGGGAGACGGCTTGACGATTACCAGCTATGGTCTGGGCCTGAAGGCTAACATCGAAAGAATACGGGAACAAGCACTCAACCTTGAATAGCCCATTGCTTGAGGAACGAATACAAACGAGGAGCGAAGGCGCACGCCGCGAGCCCATCGTCTTTATCATTTCGGCGCCGTCGGGCTCCGGAAAATCAACCCTTGTCAGCAGGCTTCTGAACACGGTCGAGGGCCTCCGTTTCTCCGTTTCGCATACGACACGAAGGCCCCGCGGCAACGAAGTGCCCGGTGAGAGCTACATCTACATCTCTCGCCAGGAATTCGAGGAGCGCCGGGAACGGGGCGAGTTCCTGGAGCAGGCCGAAGTCTTCGGCAATTACTACGGGACGCACCGGGACGTGCTGCGCCAGGCTCGGCGGGAAGGAAAAGACCTCATACTCGACATCGACGTACAAGGTGCGAGACAATTAAAAGAGAGCATCCCATCGGCGGTCAGCATTTTCGTTCTGGCCCCATCCCGAGACATTCTGGAACAGAGGCTGCGAGCCCGTTCCGAGGACTCTGAAGAGACGATCCGGCGCCGTTTGACAGACGCGGCCGTTGAGATCAGCAATTACGAGCAATACGACTACGTATTGGTGAACCATCAGGTGGAGGAATCCGTATCCACCTTGGCAGCGATCGTTCGCGCCGAGCGAGTTCGCCGCAGTCGCATGGAAGACCAGATCCGGCCGATCCTGGAAACGTTCAAGGATCAGCCCCCTTCCCTCTTTTGAGGGTTCGATTGGAGGAACAAAGTGGCAGAAAGAAGAAACAACTACTGTATTCCGGACGATATGGACGCAAGCACATACCGGTTCATCATCGTGGCCGCGAAGCGCGCGCGTCAATTGCAGAACGGGCAGCGCAGCGTGCTTCCGGCAACCAACCGCAAACCGACTGTGTTGGCGATGGAAGAAGTTCGTCGAGGACTCGTCCCTTACGAAGATCAGGGTCAGATCGATCAGCACGATCAACTTCCGGTCGCAGATTAGTTTCCGATCACAATGCACGTCGTACTGGGGGTGGGCGGAGGCATCGCCGCATACAAGGCCGCTGAACTAGTACGCGCCCTTCAGACACGTGGACACCAGGTCCAGGTAGTCATGACTCAAGCGGCTCAGGAGTTCGTGCGGCCTCTTACGTTTTCAGCGCTCACCGGCCAGCGCGTCATCACCGGACTATGGCCTCAAGATTCGGACCCGGGAGAACTTTCCAGCGCCGTCGAACACATCGCTGTGGCCCAGCAAAGTGAGGTGCTGATCGTTGCGCCCGCGACCGCGGACCTCGTTGCTAAGTTCGCTACCGGCTTGGCGGACGATTTTCTTTCAACGCTCTACCTTGCATTTACCGGAACGACCATTCTCGCTGCTGCGATGAATACCGCGATGTGGCAGCATCCGGCGACCCGGCAGAACCTGGATACGCTGCGGACGCGCGGCTGTTTGATCGTTGAGCCGGACGAGGGCTGGCTCGCGTGCGGCACATTAGGAGCGGGCCGGCTGCCCGATCCGGTTCGCATCGCTGAATATCTCGACTCGGTGACTCATCATAAACGCGATTTGGAAGGGGAAGTCGTACTCGTCACTGCCGGACCGACACAGGAGCCCATCGATCCTGTGCGCTACATCAGCAATCGTTCGAGCGGCAAGATGGGATACGCCATTGCTGAAGCAGCCGCTCACCGGGGCGCCCGCGTGATCCTGGTTTCCGGACCAGTCAAAATCGCGCCGCCCCATTCGGTAGAGACGATTCAAGTGCGCACGGCGCATGAAATGCGAACGGCCGTCATGGAGCATCTCGCCGAGGCAACGATCATCATCAAAGCCGCGGCCGTGGCAGACTACTTCGTCTCTGAGATTCCCAAACAGAAATTGAAGAAGACCGCCACTCGGCTCTCGCTTGAGCTCGACCCCACACCTGACATCCTCGCCGAGGTCGGGCAGCGCAAGGGCGACCGGCTGCTGATCGGATTTGCTGCCGAGACCCAGAACCTCATGGAAGAAGCACGCCGGAAGATGGCGTCTAAGAACTGCGACATGGTGGTGGCCAATCTCGTAAACCAGGATGGGCTCGGATTCGAGTCCGACCAGAACGAGGTCGAGATCATCACGCGTGCCGGCCAGCGAACGCATGTCGGGCCCGCGGACAAAACGGAAATTGCTGAAAAGATTCTCGACCAGGTTGCCAGCCTGCATCTCTCGTTGCGCGTTTAGGCTATGACGCGCGAACAAATTCGCTCCTATCTCGAGTTCTATCGAGACTTGGGCATTGACTCTATTTACCGGCGCTCCGACGCTCTTGCGACCTGCCCAGCCAAGCCCGATGTGGCTCTTCCCGACCTCGCTCCAAAAGTCGATGGACTAGATCAGATCCGGCTCGACATTGGCGACTGCAAGCGCTGCCGCTTAAGCGAGAAGCGGACGAATATCGTGTTCGGTTCGGGGAACGAAACGGCCAAACTCGTGTTCGTCGGTGAAGGTCCGGGCGCAGATGAAGACGAGCAAGGTCTCCCGTTCGTCGGTCGAGCGGGACAACTCCTGACGCAAATGATCGACAATACCGCCGCAAAGGAGGGCATCCCGATCACCCGCGCAGAGGTCTACATCTGCAACGTGGTGAAATGCCGGCCTCCGGAGAATCGGACCCCACAGCCGGATGAAATGGAAATCTGCGGCCAGTTTCTCTACCGGCAGTTAATGACGATCAGACCGAAAGCGATCTGCGCACTTGGATCAACAGCGATGAAGGCGCTCCTCAATAGTAAAGAAGGAATCACCAGGCTTCGCGGCAAATGGCACAAGTGGCGCGACATCCCGGTGATGATCACCTATCACCCGTCATATCTGCTGCGCCAATACAATCAGACCGCCAGGCGTGAAGCGTGGGAGGACCTGAAAGCGCTCCTTCATTTCGTCTATGACTGACCGCGGGCTGTTCATCAGCTTCGAGGGCACCGAGGGCAGCGGGAAGTCGACACAGATGCGTCTTCTGATCGAGCGGCTTCGGAATACCGGGCATCGCGTGACCGAAAATCAGGAACCGGGAGGGACGCGCATCGGAACGGAAATCCGCCGCATTCTCTTGGATCCAGTCAATGCGCAAATGGCGTCCACGACAGAACTGCTGTTGATGTTTGCGTCACGCGCGCAGGCAGCCGAAGAAGTGGTCCTGCCCGCACTCAGTCGCGGCGACATCGTACTCACCGACCGCTGGACGGATTCCACGCTCGCCTACCAGGGGGAAGCGCGCGGGTTGGGTTTCGATCGGGTTCTTGCAACTCAAAGACTCGCGATCGGCGATTTGCTCCCGCATCTGACGCTTTGCCTGGAAGTGAACGTCGAGGCCGGGCTCAGCCGAGCTCGCGAGCGCAATCGGAAGTTATCGACCGGAACCAGTGAGGGGCGTATGGATGCGCAGTCGCTCGAATTTCATATGCGGGTGCAGCAGGGCTATCGAAAGATCGCTGCCTCCGAGCCGGATCGATTTCGCATCATTGATGGGTCCGGAGAGCCCAACGAAGTGGCCGAACGGATCTGGCAGACCGTTGCTCCCCTACTCCGCCACGTTTCGCGTGCCGCTTCATAGAGTTACACTCAGGTACATGCATCGCTACATTCTCCACAACGGCGAGATCCACTCGAGTGGCGAGCGACTGCTTTCGCCAGGGCAAGTCGGGTTTCTCAACGGTTGGGGAGTCTTCAGCACTCTGCGCGCATGCGAAGGTGTGCTCTTCGCGTATGAACGGCATTTTGCCAGGATGAGAGCTGATGCCGAGCGGATGCACGTTCCATTTGAATTTACGTCCGAGGACCTGAAGGGCGCGCTCGAATCGCTTGTCGCCGCGAACGGAGCAGCTAACGCCACTCTGCGCGTTGTCGTCGTGCGCAACCGGGGCGGCCTCTTCGAAGGTGCGCAAATCACCAGAGACGCCGACCTGGTGGCATTCACTGCGGACCTCACGAACTGGGGATCAAGTGTGAAACTGGGCTACAAGGCCGAAGCACGTCATGCGGGGTCCGACTTCGCAGGCGCGAAGATTACCTCCTGGGCTCAGAACCTGACATGGTACGAAGAGGCCCACCAGAACGGATTGGACGAGTTCATTCTGCTGAACGAAGCCGGCGAGGTCAGTGAGTGCACGTCCGCCAACATCTTCGCAATTCAGGGGAGCAACGTGATCACGCCTCCCTTAAAGACTTCAGGGTGTCTGCCAGGCATCACCCGAGCGATTCTGCTGGACGAAATTCAGCTATCCGACTTCACGATCTTCGAGCGCGATCTGACGCCCTCCGAATTAGAGAACAGCGATGCGGTATTCATCACCTCTACGACTCGAGACTTACTCTCCGTGCGGGAGATCGACGGCGAGCCAATAGCGCAAAGTGAAGAGGCCGTTTCCAAACTACGCAGCGCTTTCTTACGATTCCGGGAAGACTATGTCGCGAGCCGCCGAAGCGTGCCCGTTCTGCGCCAGCCTGAATATTCGTCCATCTAGGGCACGGTCGGTTTCCGAATCTCTGCAAGTGGCCGCGGGACTGTATCCATTCCGCTGCCTTGATTGCAGCCAGCGGTTCCGGTTGTTTCTTTGGCCGCTAGCGCTACTTAGCGTTGCCCGGTGCCCCCGCTGCCTCAGTTCGCGCCTTCACAGTTGGCCGCAGAAGCGGTATCGTCCGTCAGCAGGACAGCGCATTCTCTCCGCTTTTGGCGCTCGCAGGTACCGCTGTCCAGCGTGCCGGCACTATTTCGTCAGCTTCCGAAGAACATCGGGACCCCGTCACGAAGCGGAATCACCAAGCTCAAACGCGGATTAGGCTGCCGTTGGTGCGGAAGTGCTCTTCTGACGCGATAACACCAGCAGGCATCCGACCTGTTCGCCTAGCGTACTGAGCATCTCCATGTCGTTCCCCGAATGGATGCGCGCGTCCCGGTGCTGCACGTTGATTACGCCAACGACCTTCCCCTGCGAGATGATGGGCACCGAAAGGAAGGCTTCAAACGTGTCCTGCGGCAGATCCTTGAAGAGCTTGAATCGCGGGTCGTGATACGCTTCGCGCGAAATCGCCAGGAGACGCCGTTCTCGTGCTACCCAACCGGTGAGACCTTCATCCAGCCGGATGCGAACTTTCCCCACATTCTTCCGATTCGGATCACTGGTTGCGCAGAGAACGAGTTCACCGTCTTCTACCAGGTAGATCAAACAGGAATCGCTGCCGAGGAAGTCACTGACGAGATTTACGATCTCCTGCAGGACGTCATCCAACTCCATATCCCGGGTCATCAGTCTGCTTACTTTCTGGAACAACCGGAGCTGCTGCTCCGCTCTCTCGAGGCGAGATTCGAGTTCCCGGGCCTTGGACACCAGTACACATTATGGCAAAGAGCAGATCTTCCGGTTCGGATGTCATAATTCGGAGTATTGCGAGTGGAAGTTGCGATCGTTCGCGTTTCCGCTCGATGGCTCCGTCCGAGTAGTACGATTGAAGGGAGATTGTAGGAGATCCCCGTTCGAAATGTGGAGTAATAAAAGAAGAGAAGACGAATTGCCGCAGAGGCCGGAGCGTCCGGCTGGTGCGCCAGTTGCGCCGACACCTGTCGTGGAACCACAGAGGAGAGAAGTAAATACCATGTCATCGCCAAACCGATCTTTCGACGCAGAACCCGTTTCCACCCGCAGTGGTTCAGCCGCTCTCGGTAAGAACGTTACCGTTAAGGGCCAGATCTTTGCTCGCGAAGATCTGACCATTGATGGCGAAGTCGAAGGTACAGTCGAGTGCCAGGAGCATCGGCTGACAATCGGGCCCAATGCTCGTGTGCAGGCTGGCCTGAAGGCTCGAGAAATCATCATCCAGGGCTCGATTCAGGGTAATGTCGACGCCACCGATAAGATCGATATCAAAAAGGAAGCCAAGTTGGTCGGTGATATCAAGACCAGCCGCATCGTCATCGAAGATGGCGCATACTTCAAAGGCAGCATCGATATTTCGAAATCGGCCACGAATGCCAAGCCTCAACCCGCTCCTCAACCTGCTGCCGTGCCGGTGGCCACCACACCGAATACGACGAACGCCGCCGCCACAGCCGGATCACTTAAGTAGCTTCAAAGGGGAGGCACATCGTCCGACGGGTCTCCCCTCCCCGCAATGTCCTCTGTTTCCCTCCTTGTACCTTCCTCTTTGCCATGAGATTCGGTTACGGCAAGGGAGCGCATGCCCAATCCGCACCGAAGAACCAATCGTCTTCGATCACGCGCCATAGCAGCGGCTTTGAGCAATTTTGCTCTGTCCTCCAGAGCTCCGAAAATCTCTCGATTCTGGATATGTCGGGCGTCAGCCAAGCCAATATCAGCTTTGTTACAGATCTTGGCCATCGGATTTCATCGGATGACGTTATCGGCACGATGCTCGATTGCTTTGGAAGTGATTTCCTCGAGAGTCAGCAGGCGGCGAGCAACGCGCAAAGATTTCTGGACCAGACGCTGACATTTCCGGATGGTTCATTCGATGGCGCTTTAGTGTGGGATGCTTTCCAGTTCCTGAGCTCTCCGCTGATCGAGCAAGCGGTTGCGCAGCTGTTCCGTGTCATGCGTCCGGGCGGCATGATGCTCCTGTTCTTCAACGCAGACGAGAAGGCAACCAAGATCCCGGTCTGCAGTTACCGCATACAGGATCGCAAGACCATCACGCAAATCCAGAGGGGAAGCGGCTTTCAGCGCGCGCAATACTTCAACAACCGAACACTGGAGCGAATCTTCGAGAACGCCTCGTCGGTCAAGTTTTTTCTGACGCGTGATCATCTTCGCGAGTTGATCGTCCGGCGCTGATTTTTTGCGGCCTTCTACAATAAAACTTCACGTCCGGTCAGGGCGATCGTATTTACTCCAGAGGCTTTCTTCTTGGCATTAGAAGACGACATATTACGGCAGCGGCACGAACGTATGGCCCAGATCCGGGAACTTGGGTTCGATCCGTACGGACAAGCATTTGACTTCACTCACACCATTCCCCAACTCCTGGCCGAATACGGGGCCAAAACATCGGATGAACTGTCGTCGCATGTTCAGGTGCGAATCGCCGGCCGCATTCAAACCATTCGCCGGATGGGAAAAGCCGGCTTTATCACACTGCTGCAGAGTGGAGAGAAACTTCAGCTCTACGTCAAGCGCGACGCTGTTGACGAGCGTAGCTACCGGCTATATGAACTACTCGATATCGGCGACCTTATTGGCGTAAGTGGATATCTGTTCCGGACGAAGACGAACGAACTCACTATTCACGTCGAGCAACTCTTCTTTCTCTCGAAGATCCTGCTAGCCATGCCCGAGAAGTGGCACGGCCTTGAAGACGTCGAACTGCGGTATCGGCAGCGGTACCTGGATCTGATCTCCAACCCGGACGTACGCCGAGTGTTTGTCACACGCTCGAAGATCATCGCATCGCTCCGGCGTCAACTCGACGCTCGCGGTTTCCTCGAAGTGGAAACCCCTATGATGCAGCCGTTATACGGTGGGGCAACTGCGCGCCCGTTCATCACGCACCACAACGCGCTCGATATCGACTTATACCTTCGGATCGCTCCGGAGCTTTACTTGAAGCGCCTCGTGGTAGGTGGCATCGATCGCGTTTACGAGATCAATCGCAATTTCCGGAACGAGGGCATCTCGACCCGTCACAACCCCGAATTCACGATGCTCGAGTTCTATCAGGCCTACACGGATTACAGGGGCATGATCGAGCTTTCGAAAGAACTGCTGACGCAGGTAGCAATCGATGCTACTGGAGGTGCTCAAGTCACTTTTGAGGGACGGCGGGTCGACTTCCACAACTTTCGCCAGCTCTCGATGCGCGAAGCGATCATCGAATACTGGCCTTCATCGCAGCCAAAGCCGAGGGTTGAGAAGCTCACCGATCCCGATTTTCTGCTCCATCATTCCAAAGAACGAACTCCCGGTACGGCACTCGTTGACCTCTTCGAACGCTACGTAGAAGAGCATCTGTGGGATCCGACGATCATCTACGACTTTCCCGTGGAAGTCTCGCCGTTATCCAAAAACAAGCGCGACGAGCCCGAGTTTGTTGAGCGGTTCGAGATCTATGTTGCCGGATTGGAGATAGCCAACGCTTTCACCGAGCTCAACGACCCGCAGGAGCAACGCCGTCGTTTCGAGCTTCAGCTCGCAAGAAAAGAGAGCGGAGACGAAGAAGCTCACGTGATGGACGAAGACTACATCCGCGCTCTTTGCTACGGCATGCCGCCGGCCGGCGGCGAAGGCATCGGAATCGATCGGCTCACGATGATTCTCACCGATTCGAAGTCGATACGTGATGTGATTCTCTTCCCGCTGTTGCGCCCCGAAGGCCCGATCGGCATCGCAGATCGTCTCCGCGATTTGGCCCCCTAATGTCACGTTTCGAGTGGATGGTCGCGGTGCGCTATCTGCGGGCACACCGTCAGGAGAAGGTTATCTCGGTCATCACCATCATCTCGATCCTGGGAGTTGCGGCCGGAGTTGCGGCGCTTATCATTGCTCTGGCGATCAACAACGGATTCCAGAGCACGCTGCAATCCACGCTGCTCAAAGCCACCGCGCACGTCAACATCCTGGAACGAAATCCTAGCTTCGGAATTGAAAACTGGGAAGCGCTGATTCCTAAACTACAGCGAATTGCGCACGTTGTCAGCGCGACTCCGGGACTTTACGGACAGGTCGCGATCAAGGGCCCGATCGTCGGGGCGGGCGCTGTTCTGAAGGGTACGCCACTCGGAAACGGTGCGCCGGTACCCGATCTGCTGCGTCGTCTCAAAGCTGGATCACTTGCGCCCTTCGACTCCAAAGAAGGCCTCAGCAGCATTGTTCTCGGTTCCAGGCTGGCGGAACAGTCGGGCGTCGTACTGAATAGCCCGGTCACGCTGATCAGTTTTCAAGGACAGCTCACGCCGATCGGAATCGTGCCGAGCCTGTTCCATTTCCGTGTGGCCGGCATCTTCGAGTCCGGGCTCTACGACATCGACTCCAACTGGGCATTCACTTCAGTTCGCGGGGCGCAGCGCGTTCTGGATCTGAATGACGTCGTCAACACCATTGAACTCCGCCTCGACGACATTTTCCAAGCCCCTGAGGTCGCCCGCGCTGCCGAGAAAGTCACAGGGCCGAAGCTCATCGCGACCACTTGGATGGACCAGAACCGGTCCCTGCTCAATGCCCTCCGTCTGGAGAAGATGGTCAGCGTTATTACCGTAAGCCTCATCGAGCTGGTTGCGGCGCTAAATATCCTTGTGGTCCTGGTGATGCTGGTGATGGAAAAGCACCGTAACGTTGCCGTCCTGATGGCGATGGGCGCACGGCGGCTTCAGATTCAAAGGATATTTGTCCTGCAGGGACTAATGATCGGTGGTTTGGGCTGCGTGCTGGGCCTGCTTACCGGATATACCGCAACGTCTTTATGCAACCGCTATCACTGGCTGCGATTGGATGAGCAAGTGTATGCGCTGAGCTACGTACCGTTTCAAAGCCACTGGACCGATGCGCTATGGGTTTCGGGACTCGCTCTGTTGACGAGTTTGGTCGCAACTCTCCATCCGAGCAGGACTGCTTCTCGCATCGCTCCAGCAGAAGCGCTACGGTACGAGTGACGCAGCAAGCTATTTAGAGCCGATGACTGCGAAATCCCAGATAAGCAGCTCGATGTCGCTCTTGTCGCCCGTATCCGAATATTCAACAAGAGCGTATTCTCCAGGTTCGAGCGTCTTCTCGGGCCAGATCTTGTATAACCCGTTTCCCAGTTGCTGCTGGAAGGTATCGATCTGCTTCCGTTCCTCAACGCTTTCCTTACTCACCGGGACAATCGCCACGTTCTCCACCACGCGAGCATTCTTCTTCGACGTGAGCCGGATGATCCCGAAACGCTCCTCCTTCGCAAGGCGCAGATAGAAGCTTGGACGGGATTCGCTGACCTTAAATTTCGAGTGTTCCTCCTGGATCACGACGGACGCTTTCCCCGGGACCAGCGGTACCGGTGACAAAAGCTGAACAACGCTTCGCTTCTTGTCGGTGATGACCTGGTAATCGGGGTGGGGAAGTGGCTTGATTTCGTTGTCAACCTGGAAATAAGCGCCGCTGTTCATCGGGATCGATTCGATCTCTTTTCGCAGCGCTCGTTCGGCCTGCTCCTCTTCGTCCTCCTCGCGCGCCTCCTTCAAGGCTTCTTGTTTCCTTTCGTTACGTTGTGCTTCGGTTTTCTGAACGTCGACGAGAGCAAGCGGGATCTCTTCCCAATCGCCCCGTTCCGTGCTGTAGTACCTAACCCGGTCCCCATTCACCTGGTATTCGCGGATCAGGTGATAATCACCATCTTTCATAAACAGCTTGAAGGTTTCTCCGAAAAGAAGGAGCGCGCTCAGCAGGAACAACAACAGCAGCCGCACGACGACATTCTATCGAGCTTCGTCCGGTGATCATGCCGTGCTGCGTTAACCTGAAAGAGGAAATGGCCCTAGTCGGAGTGAAAACGGAGCGGCATGCCTAAGATCGGCGAGGTTATCGGTTCAGCGGCCGCAATTGCCAAGGGCATGGGCATCACCTTCAAGGAGATGCTGCAGCCCACAATTACGGAAGAGTACCCGGACGCACCCGCCCAGGTAGCGGAACGGTTCCGGGGCGCGCACGTACTGCAGCGCGACGAGAACGGTCTTGAGAAGTGCGTTGCCTGCTTCCTTTGCGCGGCGGCCTGCCCGGCAGATTGCATCTACATCGAAGCGGCCGAGAATACAGCCGAACAGCGTTTCAGCGGCGGTGAGCGTTACGCTAAGGTCTACAACATCGATTACACGCGCTGCATTTTCTGCGGGTATTGCGTGGAGGCTTGTCCGACGGACGCGATAACACACGGCCACGGCTTCGAACTGGCTAGTTACAACACTTCAACTCTGATCTATCGAAAAGAGAACATGCTGGTGAAGCTGCCCGAAGGCGGCGCGTCTCCAACACAGCAGAACCCACCCCCTACGGGCGCCGTAGGCAAAGTCAAGACGTACTGATTCTTTACCGCCGATAGTTCTGTATGTACGTGTCGTGGGGGTATCCCATGCTAATCGCCTTCCGGCGCAGTTGAACGGCTTGATCGCGCGTCATGCGTCCACCCGCAACAACGAGGTAGGGACTGCCGTGGCCACTGGGCGAGAAGACCTCGAATTGCAGGTCGGGATGCTGCGCGCTTTCCGCGTGCACCTGCCTTTCGGCGTCCTCCGACTTGCTGTAGGTAAACAGCACAACGCGCCAAATCGGTCCATTGACCGCTCCACGATCATTTTTTTCTGGCGCGACCGGAGCAGGTTTCGTCGCAGGTAGTGCTGATGTCGGCGCCCGGGGGGTCGGCTTCGCGGCATTCCCTTCAGGCGGGAAGCTTTTCGTTTCCCAGGAGTTGCCGGCTGATTGTGCAGGAGCGCTCTTCTGGCTGGCGACTGCCGGTGTTACGACGGGTTTGGAGGTTCGGGCTCGAATGACAAAGATCACAATCAGCACGAGCGCGGTGATTGCGGCCCAAACGATCCAGCGATTTCCGGGTCGCTTTTCCTCTACCGCGTACCGGACATCGGTTCGCTTCGGCGGAGGCGCGGGGGCTTGCGGTTTAGCTTCAACGGGAGGTGGTGTCGGCACGGATGAGGTCACCGGCTCGAGCGGCAAAGGCAGGGCAACCGGAGGCTCCGCGATACTCGCAGAAGCTTGCGATTCCGCAGGCGCTGATGAAGCCTTTGGCACCTCCGGAATTGCAGCGGTTTCGACCGGTTTAATCGGGGCCGCCGTATTTGGCTCGGCCTTGGGCGCACCCTCGGATGCAGGCTCAACTCGGGCTGGAGGCTCAGCGGGGGCCGTCGGCTCCGTTCGCGCAGCCGGCTCAGTTCGCGTCGCCGGCTCAGTTCGGGGTGCCGGCTCGACTCGGGGCGCCGGAGCTACGGCGCGCGGAATCAATTCGCCGCGGTAAATCGCAAGTGCATCATTCAGACCGCACCGGCTGCCGGAGTCCGGATTCAGACACTCCCGGATCACATGCTGAAATGGCGCGGGCAGCTTACTCGCTTCCTCGCGACTCGCCTCAGAAGCAGGGCGCTGGGTCAAGGTTTCGAAGAGCGTCGCCCCCAAACACCAGACGTCTGCAGCGGTTGTCGCATTTTCTGCCACGCTCTCAGGGGCTCGATAACGTGCGCTCCTGACTGTCACGGTCGGAGCTTCTCCCGCAGGTCGGATGCAGTCTGTCGGCAGCTTGATGAGATCGCCAACGGCGAGGATCTGTTCCGGCGCAATACACCCGTGCACGTACCCCTGCGCGTGAAGCTCGCTCAGACCTCGCACAGCAGCGGTCAGAACGTCCCCGGCTTCCTCCGGTGTCAGCGCTCGCTCCGGAACAACGCTGCCCAGCGATTCATCCGCGCGGGTTAACACTATATAAACGAGCGAGCCTGCCGCATCCTCTACCCGACCGGAGCCGAGCGGTCCGAGAAGGTTGGGATGGCGCAGAAGCCTGGCTGCTTCCCACACCGCGAGTTGCCGTTCGATTTTTCCGGACTCAAGGTGGAAAAACTTAGCTGTCGCCTGCAGGAAGCGGTCACCAAGTACTCGAACTTTGAAACTCGCGGAAGACGAATCCCCCTCGAGAAAGTCCTGCAACTCATAGCCGCCGCTGAGGACCGTCCCTTTGAGGCTCGTCCAGTTTGTTTCCGTTTGTACTTGATCGGTGCGCATGGTGGCCAAAAAGGCAGGATAGCACCGGACAAAGGGGTGGTTTCTAAGTAGTGTTTTCAACTACTTAGAAACCGGAATAAGTGCGGCGTCACACGCTTGAAATCATTTTGCGCGAACCGGCACCGAGGCCCGCGTATTCTCCCATTCCATGATGAGATCGGCTCGATCCGGACCGGTCTGCTTCCAGGAAATGGTGAACTGTTCGACCGGCGCCTCAGTTTTCGACACCTTCATATCCACTCGGGCAAGATCCTGTCCTTGTTCATACTCGGTGCCCCATTGCCCGACCTGCTTGTTGATGATCAACTTCCACGTGCCGTCGTTTATGAGCGAATACAGCGTATACTTCCCTGCGGGCACGTTCGTATTGCCAATGACCAGGTCGACCGGAGTCTCCAGACCTGTTGCTGCGTTCGCGCCAGTTCGCCAAACTTGCCCATACGGCACCAGACCTCCCATGATCTTACGGCCGTGCATTGATGGCCGGCCGTAATCGATGGTGATCTTCTGGCCCTTCAGAGTGACGTCGGCGGTCCCTCGAGGGCTTTCCATTCTCTGCCATCCGGCCATCGCGCTTCCAATGGGCAAAACTCCGCAACAGATTGCTGCGGTCGCGAAACACCGCATTGCTATATTCATCGCGAAACTTCCTCCACCGTTAAAACTAGCAGGATGTCACTGACTGGGTGGCACCTGTTCAACGCGCGACCGAGACCCCGTTTCCCCTCGGCCGCGCAACAACGCGAACTTAGCGCTGGTATCCGAAATAGAGATAGCCGGGATAATAATCTCGGTTGAACCGCTCGTGTTCTCTCCATTCGTGCTCGCGCCATTCGCGTTCGCGCCAGCGCCGTTCCTCCGCTCGGCGCTCGCGCTGTTCTCGCTCTCGCCATTCACGCTGCTCGCGACGATTCGAGTCGCGACGGTCGTGATACGAGTAGCCGTCGCCGCCATAGTAGTAGTTCTGCGCTAAGGCTGCGGACGGCACGACCGCTGCGATAGCTGCCGTCATCAATCCCAAAATCCCAAGTCGTTTTAGCATTGCAATTCCCCTCTCCTGGAGCCGTCGTTGGCGTCTCCTGAAGCGATGGACGGCACGTGCGCAAAACCCGATGCTCGCCAAATCAAGCTAGCATCGGTTAATAGGTTTTCATTGCGGCCGGCTCGAGATACGGAATCAAGAGTGCACCCCGAGGCTGCAGACGGAGGAAGGCTATGAAGAAGCTTCTGTTGCTCGTTACTCTGAATTGCTTGGCATTGCACGCGGCAACTGACCCGCTCGAGGGCCTTTGGCAAGGTTATGACGGCGAGTGGGTCCATGTCTCGAGACAGTTAACGGCCCTCGCGGAAGCTATACCGACGGATAAATATAGTTGGCGTCCTGCTCCGGGCGTGCGCTCGACCAGTGAAGTCTTCATGCATATCGCGCTGGCAAATTTCTGGCTGCTCGGCTTTACGGGGCATCCGATGCCCGCGGACATCAAATCGAATGGCATGGAGAAAAGCGTTACGGCGAAGGCGGAAGTAATCAGCTACCTGACTCGCTCCTTAGAGGCCGTCAAAACCGCCCATCTGGATGTCAAACCTGCTGATCTCTCGCGCAAAGTTCGCATTGCCGACCGTGATGCGACAGTAGATGGGATTTATCTGCGAATTCTGGTCCATGCAAATGAGCACATGGGGCAATTAGTCGCCTATGCGCGCATGAACGGCGTAGTTCCGCCGTGGTCGGAAACCGGCGCGAAATGATCCTAGTCGATTATCTTCGCGTGTGCGACACCTCGCGAAAGATCGTACATGGTCTCATCTGCATAGCACCAGCCCCACTCCTCGCCGGCCTCGATCGACCGGACGACTTCGTGGTGCGTCGCATGGGCGTGTTTGGTAGCATGCCGGTTTTTGGATGAATCGCAGCATCCGACGTGCCCGCACGTGAGGCAGATTCGCAAATGCACCCACCGATCGCCCGTCTTGATGCAATCCTCACACTCATGCCGTGCGGGCTGTAGATCTTTTGCCTCTTTTAGGTGTTCGCAGACGGTCATATTGATATAGTCTTCCACGATGATTTTGACGATTCCGATACTCTTCATTCGAAGATTCGTAGAATCGAGGTAAGTATCCAGCCCTCAGCGAGTTCTTCTCGAATTTCCTATCCGTGCCACCACCTAATATTCAGATTTTCGGGATCAAAAACTCGCAATCGACGCGGGCAGCCGAACGCTTTTTCAAAGAACGACGCATTCCGTTCCACTTCGTCGATTTAAAGCAACAACCCATGTCGCCTGGTGAAATCAAGCGTTTCATCGCTCGCTTCGGGTTGCCTGGGCTCTTGGACGTGGAGAGTAAAGCGTATGTCGACGCCGGACTCAAATATCTCAGAGTCATTGAAGCCGAGTTACTGGGCCGGATCGAACGCGACCCTCGCTTGCTCCGGTTGCCTCTCATCCGTTCCGCCAAACGCCTGAGCATTGGCCTGGATGAAGCGGCCTGGAAAGAGATGTTGTCCGCCTGAGCGGTAACGAAACAGCTAAGTTGCGCATCCGCGGTCTCCCGTTATACTGGCGCATTAACCCGTAATGAACCAGCTCCTCAAAACAAAGGACATCGACGCGCTCGTTGAAGAGACGAACGCCGAAGAAAAAAGACTCAAGCGCTCGCTGGGTCCATGGAGCCTGATCGCGTTCGGAATTGGAGCCGTCATCGGCGGTGGAATCTTCACTGTGACCGGAACCGCTGCAGCCGGTCAGCGCATGGCCGTGCCCTCGGCCCTGAATGCGCCTCTCCTCGATCTGATTCTGCACGGGTCTAACGCTACGTCCATGATTGGTCGTCCCGGCGCCGGTCCGGGTCTTACTCTGTCGTTTATCCTCGTCGCGATCACCTGCGGCTTCGCTGCGTTGTGCTATGCGGAACTGGCGTCCATGATCCCAATAGCGGGAAGCGCCTACACATATGCGTACACGACCCTTGGGGAAATCTTCGCCTGGATTATCGGTTGGGACCTGATCCTCGAGTATGCCGTCTCAAACATGTCCGTAGCAGTAGGCTTCTCTGCTTACTTCAACGTCATGTGCGACTACCTGTTCGGAGTTCATTTGCCGAAATATCTATCCGAACCCGCGATTGTGGATGGCCGCTTCACGGGATCGCTCTTTAACGTTCCGTCGCTCCTGATCGTCATGCTTTTAAGCTGGATTCTCGTCCGGGGTGTAAAAGAGAGTGCGGGCGCTAACAATGTGATGGTCGCAATCAAGCTCGCCGCAATCCTTTTGTTTGTATTCGGAGCGGCCAAGGCCGTTGAGGCCTCGCATCTGCATCCGTTTATGCCCAACGGCTTCGGGGGTGTGATCAGTGGCGCTGCTATTGTGTTCTTCACATTCATCGGCTTCGACTCGGTTTCGACCGCAGCCGAAGAATGCCGTAGCCCTCAAAAGAACATGCCGATTGGCATCATAGGAACGCTGATCGTATGTGCGCTGCTCTACACTTCCGTGGCGCTTGTTCTTACCGGTATTGTCGATTGGCGGAGTCTTAACAACGCTTCACCGGTCGCCAATGCCCTTCAGGAAATCGGGATGAATCGCCTACGCTTCACCGTCACCGTAGGCGCCCTGCTCGGAATGTTGTCATCGCTCCTCGTCTATCAGTATGGTCAAGCGAGAATCTGGTTCGCCATGTCGCGGGACCGGCTGCTCCCCGATGTCTTCTCGCGCGTCCATCGTAGGTTCCGCACACCACACATCAGTACTTGGCTTGCCGGTCTGGCGGTTGGCATACCCGCCGGCATTTGGGACATCGGCACGTTTGCAGATTTGTCGAACATCGGGACTCTGTTTGCGTTCATCATTGTGTCTGTGGGCGTCGTAATTTTGCGACACAGCCAGCCTGCGCGAGATCGGTCTTTTCGCGTTCCCTTCTCCCCGGTCACCCCTGCGATTTCGGTGCTATGCTGCCTGGGATTGATGCTCGGCTTGCCGCTCGAAACCTGGATTCGGTTCGTTGTGTGGCTGATCATCGGACTCGGTATATACCTTACGTACAGCCGAAAACGAACTCATCTGCGTACCTGACCAATGCCGGCGGACCGCCTCACCTCGCGACGCTTTGTCCTGGGAGTTCTCCTCCTCTGGGCATTGCTTGCGCAAGCAGCGTACTCGGCCTTTCTGATCTACGTTCAAATCAATCACGTTCCGACTCTGCCCCTTCCGTTCACCACGGCAGAGTTCTCTCAGCGTATCGATGGACTCCAGCCTGGATACGAGCACAGCGGACTGCAGAAGGGCGACACTGTGATTGCATTGAATGGCGAACCGGTCGAGGGCGAGCAAGAACTTGCAGAGTTTCGCTTGCGTCTCGAGGAAGGTGAAACGATCTCAATCACGGTCGATCGCGCGAGAGATGGCAATCGTGAGCTCGTCACGCTTCCGGTTCAGATCCACCGTACCTCCCAGCATGTTTTTGGTTGGACAACCATCATCGGTCTCGGCGTCCTTCTTCCCTTGAGTTGTCTGGGCGTCGGTTTCTATATCGCTTTCGGGCGGCCTTTTGACCCGCTGGCTTGGATCACTCTCGCGCTGCTGCTCTCCTTCGGGCATGTGGCGGGGAGCGGAACCTCATGGGCCATCTGGTCTCCCTGGCGCGAGCTGCTCTTCATCTACCACCCCCTACTCAGCAACACGTGGCCGTTGTGGATGATTCTGTTCGCCTGTTACTTTCCTGTTCCGTTCCCCTGGATTCGCAGATTCAATTGGATCTTATGGCTGCTTGCCGTCCCTTGTGCGCTCCTAACGGCATTGGAGATTTACGCCAACTTCGAATCAGGCAGGCACATTAGCAGAGTAGGCTGGATCGGCGCGTTCGAAGACTCAGCGGGTCTGTCCCTAACGTTGCTCTTCACCTGTTACGTATTTGCATTCTTTTTTCTTCTAGTCGCCAAGAAAAGAATTCTTCCCACCAACGATGCAAAACGACGGCTACAGCTCATGATTTGGGGCTTCACGCTGTCCCTTTTACCCCTCTTACCGGTCGTTCTTTCGGAGCGAGGCCTTCTTCCTGCGTTGCCCATTTGGGTCACCACCAGCTGCCTCCTGATGCTGGTGCTCTTCCCCATCACGATGGCATACGTCATCGTCGTGCAGCGCGCCATGGATGTCCGCATGGTGGTGCGCCTTGGTGTGAAGTATGCCATCGCGAGCACCAGTCTGCGAATCGCACGGTTGCTTCTGATCCTTCTTGTGGCGGTGATCACCGCAGATCTGGCCAGACAAAGCGGGCATCGCTGGGAGGCTTTCGCAATCGCTGGGCTGGGCACCGGCGTCATCCTGGCCTTCGGTCATCTGGCGAGGAGAGCGACTAACTGGATGGATAAGCGATTCTTTCGGGAAGCTTATGACGCGGAACGGGTCTTGTCCGAGTTGAGCAATTCGGTAGCAACCATCCGGGATAAGAACACGCTTATCGAAACTGTAAGCAAAAGGATCGCGGAATCGCTACACGTACAACGGATAGCTGTTCTCCTCGAACGGGGAGAACGCTACGTACCCGTGTACGCTCGCGGCTTCAACGGTACGCAACCTCCTATCGAGTTCAGGCGTGATGCAGCCACAATCCGGACGCTCAAACAGATCCACGCTCCTTCCAAAATTTATTTCGACGATCCTCAGTCCTGGGTGCATGGGACTTCCCCGCACGAGCAGTCGGCCCTGCAAACGCTGCATACGCAGGTTCTGCTTCCCGTCAACCTGGACAATCGGATGCTTGGGATCATTAGCCTCGGCCCCAAACAATCTGAAGCTCCCTATTCCAAAGCCGACCTGCACTTGCTCGGAGCGGTAGCCTCCCAAACCGGTCTGGCGCTCGAAAACGCCGATCTTACGGAGCGCATACGCCACCAGATCGCCCAGCGAGAACGGCTGGACCGCGAACTCGAAATAGCCCGGGAAGTGCAACAGCGGCTTTTTCCGCAGAAGTTACCCCTCGTTCAAGGGCTCGATTTCGCCGGCTATTGCAGACCTGCGCTGGGCGTAGGTGGGGATTACTACGATTTTATTCGCTTGCCCGATACCTGCCTGGGTATTGCCGTGGGCGACGTCTCCGGAAAAGGAATCGCCGCTGCCTTGATGATGGCCTGCTTGCAAGCCTCTCTGCGAGGCCAGACCATCAAACCCTGCGCGACGCTCTCGGAGATGATCCAGCACATCAACAGGCTGGTTTATGAAGCTTCGGCTGACAACCGGTATGCGACTTTTTTCTACGCCCAGTATGACCCCGGCGCCCGGCTGTTGCGCTATGTCAATGCCGGTCATAACGCGCCGATCCTCTATCGACGCGCTGGTCGTGCTCCGCAGATTATCCGGCTCGAGGAAGGTGGAACAGTGATCGGGCTTTTTGCGGATTTCCCCTATCAAGAGGCGCAGATTCCGATGCGTGCAGGGGACATTCTCGTCGCATTCACCGACGGAGTCAGTGAAGCAATGGACCGCCTGGACAATGAATTTGAGGAATGGCGGTTAATCGAAGCCATTCGGGAAGCGGAGTCGCGCACCGCCTCAGACATCATCACTCACGTTCTGGCGCGCGTGGATGCGTTTACGGCAGGCGCGCAGCAGCATGACGATATGACTCTGGTTGCCATCCGCGTGAACGAGAACTGATCGTTCGTTCCCGATTCGCTCAGACCTGTGCCGGCGCCGTGAGTTGAGCCGGCTTCGTGAGCGAATCCTGTGCGGCCCGGGTCTGATGTACCTGGAAGGCGAACTTGCCCCGATTCAGCATCACGGAGCCGAGCAGTTTCTGTTTGCCGTTTAGAAATCCTTGAACGTGGGGTTCCGCGGGGTGATCCAGGACCAGCACCTGGTCCAGTTCCAGACGAACCAGCGTCTCAGCTGAGACCGTTCCGCCATCAATCTCCGCTTGAAAAGTCAGAGTTGCTCCGTCTAGCAACTTCGCCAGGTGGACCTGATCGTCCTCGGTCGACTCTGCCCGCCGGATCTTCTGCAGTTGATCGAACTTATGCCGCAGGCGCTTGATGAAAATCGACGGGATAGCAAGGTTCATTAGTCCTGAAGTCGGGCCAACGCGTACCTCGATCGCGATCACGATCACGGCTTCACCCGGTGCAATCACGTAAAGAAGTTGCGGTTCGCTTGCAAGCGACTGAATCGAGAAAACGACATCGGCCACGGATTTCCACGCTTCACTCAGGTCGCGCAAAACCACCCGCATCAACGTCTGGACAAGCTTCTTTTCTATGTCGGTGATCTTTCGCTGCGCCGGTGGCGGCGAACTGCCTTTGCTACCGAGCAAGAGCTCGATCAGCTGGAAGACAAGGCTCATATTGAGTTCCATAACCGACGTTGCCTCATACGGAGCCATGCCGATGTACGCGATACAGGTCGGATTGCCTAAACCTTCCTGAAACTCCCCGTACGACATTTGCTCCATGCTGACCAGATTCAACGCGACGTAGGAACGCAGGTACGCCGACAAACTGGACGCGAGGTTCCGAACGAAATTCTCGTGGACGAGATGAAGCGCGCGCAACTGTGATTTCGGAAGCCGGTCCAGCCGATTGAAGTCAAAGGCCAGGACGTCACCGCGAGCTTCTTTCGATTCCGCTGAACCCTGGAAAACAGCATCGATTTCCTGCTGGCTTAGAACTCGCCTCATTTGCTTTTCATCTTTCTGGTAAAGCTTTCGCGCGTGCTAGGTCGGATCATAAAGGTTCATCCGGTCATCTTTGCTGATAATTTCTTTGATCCGGACGCCGTAGTTCCCTTTGACGGAAACCACTTCCCCTCGTGCCACCACCGTCCCATGCACAATGAGTTCCACCGGGTCTTCCGCCCGGCGATCCAGCTCAACCATCGAGCCGGAAGTGATCTTTAGAACCTCGCCGATCGGCATCACAGCCCGGCCGATCGCAACGGACAACGGCAATTCCAGTCTCATCAACCGGTCGAGCATGGGTGAAACGGTTACCGGCTCGGGATCGTTTTGCCGCAGCGATGTCTTCGCTTCTTTCGACGGGATCATGTTCTGGAGAGTGCGGCCTGCGCCACGCTCGACGAAATAGAGAAGCGGTTCTACTTCCCTGTCGCCGAACCGAATCGCAATCGCAAACACGACGAGGCCCTCCAAAGATTCCGGCGCTTGCACAGAGCCCTCGTCACAGCGGATCGGTTCTGCCGCATCGGCGCTCGCGACGGTTGCCGCGCCTGTCTGTGCCTGCCCGATCATTTCGAGATAAAGCTTCTGTGCCTCGTCCTCTGAGTTCTCACTGGGGCATAGCGCCGCCCAAGTCGATTTCTGAGCAGCGATCCAGGTCGTGAATGCGTCCGAGCCTACGAACTTCTGTTTCCACCATAGGATTCCGGGAGTATCGAGCGCGGCTTTTTCCGGCGGAGCAGAGCGCACGGACGATACCACCGGCATCACGCCAGAAAACATCTCTACGGCGCGACTGAACTCTTGTGACCAGGTTTGCAAAAAGTCATCAATTTGCTGGTCGGCGATCGTCATAGAAATTCCCCGGCAATACAGATTTGCATCAGCCTTGTTCCTCTTCCGGCGAGGGTTCGTGTGCCCCTTCGGGCGCTTTATCTCGCAGATCCGCTACACGCATCGCCAACATTCCATCCACAACCAGGATTTCGCCACTTCCCACCAGCACTCGACCGACGTATAGGTCGATGTTTTCGCCCGCGGGCCGGCTGAGAGAGAGAACCGAACCAACTTCGAGCCGCAGAAGATCCCGTACCCGAATGGTCCGACGATCCAGTTCCGCGCGCAAAGTGACGGGAACGTCTGCAATCGCGGCATACCCGCGAAGGTCGGGGTGCCGCGTCAGCGGCGCCGGCGGCAACTCGAGATCACTCATAACGGCGCTTCCCATCAGTACACGTATTGATCACTTCCAGATCCCTTCAAGCTGATGGCTCCCTCTTTCTCCATTTCGCGAGCGACCGTAATAATTTCCTGTTGCGCTGCGTCGACGTCCTTGAGTTTCACCGGCCCCAGGGCGGCGATGTCGTCGCTCATCATTGCGGCGCCGCGCTGCGACTGTGTTGCCAGAAACTTCTGCCGCAAAGATTCATTCGCTCCCTTCAGCGCGATCATCAGAACATTCCGGTTTACACGGCTGATCAACGCACCGAGCGAGGTGGAATCAAGATCTTCCAGATCGCGGAACACGAACATGAAGCGCCGGATGTTGTCAAAAAGCGGGTGATTATCGCGCTCAATCTTGTCCAGTAGTTGGGAGCAGCTGGTCGGATCAAGCCGGTTGAAGATGTTCGCTACCGCCCTCGCCCCTCCGTAGGCTTCCCGGCTCAACTCGCCTAGGTTCCTTAGCTTTTGATCAATGACTGATGCGATGTTGCGAACAATTTCCGGCGAGATTTGGTCCAGATCGGCCATCCGCACCGCCACATCGCTCCGGGTCTCCGGTGGCAGCGAACTGATCAGCATGGCTGCCTGGGAAGGATCGAGGTGAGCCAGGATTAGCGCGATCGTTTGCGGATGCTCGTCCTGAATGAATTTCGCGAGCTGCTGCGGATCTGTCTTCCGGAAATTATCAAAACTGAGCGCGTCGCTGTTCATAGACCGGACCAGCCGATCCAGGAGGTCCTGCGCGACCTGCGGCCCGTAGGCTTCCACCAGTAGCTTGTGCGCATAGTCCAAACCTCCTTTGACAAACAGCCGTTGTGAGGTGTGATACTGAATGAACTCTTCGAGTGTTGCTTCCACCTGCTCTGGTGTTACCCTGTCGAGCTTCGCAATCGCTTTTGTAACCCTGTCGGCTTCTTCCTCTGAAACGTGTTTGAGGATCGACGCGCTTTCGGCTGGCCCTAGCGCAACCAGAACAATCGCGGTCTTCTGGGTGCCGCTTAGTTGTTCGGGCGCTCCTAACAACTCGTTCCGATCACTCATCTTCTATCCGTTCGTTCTCGCGGCCTGGTTTCTCTCACTATGTGCCGCCCGGTTCGTATGACTCTGGCCCGCGATTGAGCTCACAAATGTGGTGGAAATGGACGATATGTGCAGTGTTCGTGTTGCCGAACGCTGACGAGGAGCAATAACGTGAAACTGAACGTCCTGATTGTTGATGATTCCGCCGCAATCCGGAAGATTCTTGTGAGAGTACTCGCGCAAACGGATCTCCCCATTACCGGTGTTCATGAAGCCAGTGACGGAGTGGAAGCTTTGAAAGTCTTGAACAGCGAGGACGTCACTCTTGTGCTGTCGGATATCAACATGCCGAACATGGATGGCATGCAATTCCTCACAACGTTGCGTGCCAACCCGAACTGGAAGAATCTCTCGGTCATTATGATCACGACAGAAGGCAATCAATCTAAAGTTCTCGAGGCCGTGCAACTCGGTGCGAACGGATACGTCAGGAAGCCGTTCACCGCCGAGCAGATCAAAGAGAAAGTGTTGGCCTGCGTCAAAGCCGCGAATAACTAGTGCGGCAACCGGTCAGCGAGATAGCTTAAGAAAACTCCTAGCCGAGGTAAGCCGACGAGAGATCTATCGAAAATGGACGAAGATACCGTTATCAAGCTGGTAACGAACGCTGCGGCAGACGTGTTCTCTACGATGTTGGGGCTCTCGATCGAGACGGGCGAGCCTTTCCATCAAGGCGCGACGGCCGACGCGGAGGGTGTTATTGCCCTCATCGGTCTCGCTGGGAGCTGGATCGGCACGGGAATGCTGAAGTGCTCGCCGGAATTCGCGTGTAAGATTTCTTCCTTGATGCTGATGGCCGATTACGAATCCGTGAATGGCGACGTTCTCGATGCCATCGGCGAGATTTCGAACATGATCTTCGGAAACGTTAAAACGGAACTGGAAGATCTTGTTGGCCCTCTGGGGTTGAGCATCCCCACAGTCCTTTTCGGTCGAAACTTCAGCGCCAAGAGCCTAGGTTGCCAAACGTGGACGGTGGTTCCTGTCCGCTATGGTCCCCATCAGATGGAAGTCAAGATCTGTTTAACTCCGAGTCATAACTGCGCTTCCGCACAGCTTCCCGGGTATCTACGACCGTGTGCTTCATTAGGATCATGAGGACGCGGCGCTCCCAATACCGCAAGTCTCGCAATGTGTTGAGATCGCTTTGTAGCACTGACGGGTAGTGCTGCGTCCAAGGGGAAGGATCAACGAGATGACAGACACTCAAGACCGCGGTCTTAAGCTTGCGTACTTCATTATGGGCATCGCGCTGCCCTTAGTCGGCTTCGTTCTCTGGTCTAAGGCCGGCGGGTTCAAACTGGGGAATCGCAAAACCCAAGTCGATCAAGCTCATGACGTTACTGTCGAGGACAGCTTCCCGGCAAGCGATCCGCCGTCGTCCTGGTAAACACCCGCATTCCGATATACTGAGGGTGCGACATGGACCGATCGAAGTCTAGTTTCCAACCCGTTGCTGCTTGCCTTACCGTTCTGGCAGCCCTTGTGCGCCTCCTGCCCCATCCACCTAACTTCGCGCCCATAGGAAGTGTTGCGCTGTTCGGTGGAGCACGGCTGCGCGGGTGGCAGGCTTACCTGGTTCCAGTGTTGGCGATGCTGCTCACTGACCCGATTTTGAGTCATATGGCGGGCGCGCCGGCTTACTCGTGGATGACTCCCGTGATATACGGCTGTTTTCTCATCAATGTGATGTTGGGACGGTTGCTGATCAGACACTCGAATTCCTGGACGCGAATCGGCGGAACGGCTTTCCTTGGGAGCCTGCAGTTCTACCTGATCACAAATCTCTTTGTCTGGATTCACGCTGCAGACCTTTATCCACGCACCCTCGCAGGTTTGACAGCTTGTTATGCAGCGGCCCTGCCGTTCTTTGGACGCACAGTTCTCGGTGATTTGTTCTATGCGGCTCTGATTTTCGGTGTTTACAGTGTGCTTCGGAACTGGGAACCAAACGAACGATCCCGTCGAGTTACTGCTTAGAAAGTCGCGCAGTTACGCGGCCGGGAACACGTAGTGCGCAGTGCCCGGCCGGCTTCCTGCTAAACGCCTTCTGAGCCGTGAAGCTTCACGAGCTTGTTATACAGTCCGAGCAGCAAGAACGTCGGCGGCCAAAGTCCTATGAAGTGGGCCTTCCGGTCGTCGCCGCTGATCTGGAACGTCAATGACGCCACAATCGAGCCGAGTGCGGCCCAAAGCCAGATGTCTGATGGCAATTTTGCCGTCTGCTGCTCGATGCTCCGTGCAATTGGACCTTCCCGATGCTCTTCCCGAGCTCTCGTTCTGGGCTCCGTACTCGCCAGTTCGTTCATTTCCATCCAGGTCTCCTTCTCCCGTTTTGTCGTGGAAAGACGGTTTCGCTCCGTATCCTCTTTTGTGATTCCGACGAAATGTGAATCGATACGTTTTGAGGCCCGCGTGGAATTACTGAATCACTCGTAACGAAGAGCTTCGGTCGGATTCAGCTGTGAGGCACGCCGCGCCGGCAGCAGCCCGAACCCGACGCCGACCGTAAATGAAACTGCAAAGGCCACGAGAATAGAAATTGGCGATATCGGTACATGCACTTGGTTCGTAAGAACCCTTACGCTGAGTGGTAGTGCCAGCCCGATCGCAATGCCGACCATGCCGCCTGCCAGGCTGATCAGTACAGCTTCCACCAGGAACTGCAGCAGAACCTCCCGGCGTGATGCTCCGACTGCCATGCGAAGGCCGATTTCACGGGTGCGCTCTGTGACGGTTACCAGCATGATGTTCATGATGCCGATCCCGGAGATGATGAGGGCGATCGCCGAAACAATGATCAGGACGACCGTAAGGACGGTCGCGATTGAGTCAGCTGTATCGAGGATCGCCTTCAGATTTTGGACGTTGTAAGTAGCCTCGGCGCGGTGACGGCTTTTCAAAATTTGCGTTACCTTGTCAGTGACCATCGGCACGTCTGCCGCATTCCGAACCTGAAGGTAGACCGGGTCGACACGTTCAAACTGCATGAAGTATCGGAGTACAGAGAAGGGAATTAGAATCGTTTCATCGGTGATTTCGCCCTCCCCGAACGTGCTTGTCTTTTCACGGAACGTGCCGATGACCGTAAACTGCAGTTGGCTGATTTTGATCGTTTGACCGATGGCGTTGTCCTGGCTGCCAAACATCCGGATCGCGAGCTTA
>JAFAUR010000216.1 GCA_019243205.1 Acidobacteriaceae bacterium
CGCGACTTGAGCTCGCCACCGAGCGAGTTCACGCGCTTCAGGAGATCGCGCTTCTCGATCACCTTCTGCACCGCGAGCGCACCGGCGCAGGCCGACGCGTGCCCGATATACGTGTATCCGTGCTGGAAGAATCCCGTGCCCTCGCGAATGGCCTCGACGATGCGATCGTCGACCAGCATGGCGCCGATCGGCTGATAACCGGCACCAAGCCCTTTGGCGATGCAGACGATGTCGGGAACGATCCCTTCCTGCTCGAAGGCGAAGCGCGTGCCGCAGCGGCCCATGCCGCACATCACCTCGTCGAGGATGAGGAGCACGCCGTGACGGTCGCAAATCTCGCGGATGCGTTTGAAGTAGCCCGGCACCGCGGGCACCGCGCCGAGCGTCGCACCGACCACCGGCTCGGCGATGAAGGCCATGACGGAGGAGGGGCCGAGCTCCTCGATTTTCGTCTCGAGCTCGTCGGCGACGCGCGTGCCGTAGGCGCCGGCGCTCTCGTCGGCCCGCCTGCCGCGATATTCGTAGCAGGGGGAGACGTGATGCGTCTCGATCAAGAGCGGCAGATATTGCTGGCGCCGCCACATATTGCCGCCCGCCGCGAGCGCCGCGAGCGTGTTGCCGTGATAGGATTGGCGCCTCGCGATGATGTGATGGCGGTCGTTGTCGCCACGTTCGACGAAGTATTGGCGGGCGATCTTCAGCGCCGATTCGATCGCCTCCGAACCGCCCGATACGAAAAAGCAATTGCCGAGATTGGCCGGAGCCTTGGAGGCGAGAAACTCCGCGAGCTCATCGGCGGGCTCGGTGCTGAAGAAGCCGGTATGCGCATAAGGGATACGCTCGAGCTGGGCGCTGATCGCCGCCGTCACCTCGCGATCCGAATGGCCGAGGCAGGAGACGGCAGCCCCGCCGCTCGCATCGAGGTAGCGTTTGCCTTCCCGGTCGATGATGTAGGGTCCATCACCGGCGACGGCAGTCGGCACCTCGGTGCGAAGATTGCGATGAATGACGTGAGCCATGAAAGTCGAGCCTGATGCGGGGTTTCGAAATGCGGGACGCGGATCATAGCGCTTGGGCCGCGCGACGCCATAGAGGATTGCGCAGGTACGGCACACGCTGCACTTAAATTGAGCTCCCCGGTAAATAGCCGCGCCACAAAATGTGACCCGTCCCTTGAAACAAAATGTGAACACCCCATTTGACCGCTACGTCACACTAGGAGCCAGCTGGGGCTAAACATGGACACTCGGACGGAGCACTCAGAGGCAATTATTCAGCCGCCCACCTTTATGTGTGCTATCCCCGCCGACCTCATTGGCTTAGATATTGAATCTCCGATCTCTAACTCCCCGAGCGCTGAGTGCCGCGAATTAAGCGAGCTATATTACAAGGCAGTACATCCTTCCAAGGCATCGGAGGATGGTCCAGGTGACACGCCTTCCGCGCGTATCTTTGGGATGCTTGCGGCAGTCACGTCTATGCATTTTCGACCCGCGAGCAGGGGCGAGCCATTTAGCGCGATGTTCATTATGGGTGATCGCCGCTCCTGCGTGCCGTCAGATTTCCAGGAAACTGTCGAGCTGCTCCAACTCCTGGCGGAGCAGGCAAGGAACCCTGTTCTACGCGCTAGGCTAGCCGATCTCTGTTGGCTCCTCGATCGCAAGAAAGCAAGGCTCGCGAGCTTAGCAATTAGCGCGTATGTCGAGGTCGTCCAAGCGATGGAACGCGGTGAGTTAAAGGAGCAGTTTGCCAGCGGTAGCCCAGCTCTTAATCACACAGCTTGTGGCTATCTGCGGCGCGCCTTGCATATTGGGCGGTCCATAGGCTGGGACAAAGACGAGGTCATCACGGCACGGCACCTCGTAGCCGAGCTCCGTAAGCAAGCGTGCATAGGAAATCCGGCCATGCCGGTTGCCTGGTTCTGTGATCTCGACCTAGATTTTTCCGTTTCAGAACCATCTGATATTGCCATAGACCTCAATACACTGCTCACCAGACAGTGGGGTGACACCGACATTGTACACACGCTATGGCGGGTAACCACACGCGCATATCACTTAGCGAAGAATGAGCACGAAAAACTCCGTTCTCAGTCAGAGGCAGCCGAGCTCTTGGTCAGGCGCGCCTTAGCGGAACCACACGCCATGCTCTCGGCACATCATCTTAGCTCGGCAATTGCCAGTCTGCATGGAATCCCAGGAAAGAAGGAACGAAGGACGGAGCTGCGCCATAAGCTAATCGACATTCAGTCCCGCATCCCCGAGGAGTTATCGGTATTTACCCAAGCGCTACCGGTCCACGATATTGCGAAAAAAATCGGGGATGCCGTAGAGCGGCAAGAGAACCTTCTGGCCGCTTTTTTCTTGTTGGCGGGACTAGAGAAATCTCCAGACCCAGACACACTGATTGCAAACGCAAAGGAGTCAATCAGGAAGCATCCTCTTTCATCCATTTTCGGCACGTCTCATCATGATAGTGAGGGCAAGGTGATTCACCGTTCGGCCGGAGCGTCGTTTGGTGATAGCAATAAAAGTGATGCCATTCGTCATCAGATCGCGCAGGCAGAGAAGCTACGGCGTACGTTCGCGGTAGGTGCAATGAAAGAGCCCGCGCGGCAGACTATTAGCCAGCGCTATCACTTATCTGATGATAGCCTCATCTTGATACTACGGCATAGCCCCTTTGTGCCGCCTGATCGTCTACATACATTTTGTCGGGGTTTTGCGCGCTTCTTTCAGGGCGACTATGTCAGTGCAGTGTATATACTAACACCATTACTTGAGAATTCGCTACGTCATGTGCTCAAGATTAGTGGCTATGATGTCTCGATTTTTGACGACGCGACGCTGACTCAGAAGGACCACACTCTATCGACTTTGTTTGAGCAGAAGCGTACCGAACTCAACGGGGTTTTCGGCGAAGCCCTCGCGGAGGACATCGAGAACGTCTTTCTAGCAAGGCCAGGGCCTTGCCTAAGGCACGAGCTGGCACATGGACTGCTAAACGATAATGGGCCCTACGCTCCGGACGCGATTTATGCCTGCTGGCTCCTCTTTCGAGTTTGTGTAAATCCATTGTTTTCTCACTATGATGAGCTTCGTAAATGGTGGGACGCCTAAACTCCGCTCGCCTCGCGGACACGTGAGGCTTCAACCACTCCATATAGGCTCTCAAAAACGCGAGGCGTCGAGCGCTTCGGACATGTTCCCGGCGCGCCGCCACATCGCTTCGAAGCTCGCCTTGAAGGCGGAGATGGCCGCCGGGTCGCGGATGACCACGAGGTCGTCGTCTTCGCGCTTCAACCCCGAATAGGTGAAGTTCGCCGAACCGGTGCGCAGAAGCTTCCCGTCCACGCTGTAGGACTTCAGATGCATGATCTCCTCGCCCGGCGGTTTCAGGCGAAGC
>JAFAUR010000226.1 GCA_019243205.1 Acidobacteriaceae bacterium
GTTATGAAATACTTGCTTGCCTGGCTGCTGGGCGTTCCTGGCGGACTGATTGTCTTATGGATGCTCTTCAGCCACATGCATTAATTTAGGGCTGCACTACAGGTTGTTTAGGGAGCGCAGCCCTCATCTGAGGCTGCTGCTGCTTCGAAACGGAATGGAGCGCGAGCTGAGATCCAAGTCCGATCAGCATTACCAAGAGACCCACCCTAAGTGGGCGCTGGGCGATTCGGCCGGACACCAGCGATCCCGTGAGCGCTCCAAGTAGTCCTCCAATCGTTAGCCGCAGAAGTAAACCGGAATCGTAATTACCTCCTCCGACCTGTATCAGACTCCCGATTGCTGAGAGTCCAAGCCCGAAACATAGGTCGGTACCGACGACTTCTGACGGACCCAACTTAGTAAATCCGAGTAAGAGAAGGGACCCGAGCGCGCCTGCACCCGCGGACGAAAATCCGACCTCAGCGCCTATGGGCAGTGCGAACCAGGGCAGTAGCCCCGAACGATCTATCGCCATCCCGGTCTGCTTAGGCCGGAACATTCTAAATAGATGGAATCCTGCCGTGACAACGATAAGCGCCCCGAGAGCGGCATACAGCGAGCTTTCATGCCTGCTTGTTTTCAGTTTGTCCAACAAAAATGAACCGGCCAGAACGCCTGGAATGCCGCCCGTGAGCAGCAGGCGAAGGATTCTGCCGTTCACCTGTCCGCGCCATGCATAACCGGGCACTGAGGCGATTTTCACGATGGCGCCGAACGTGAGCGCGGTTCCGACGGCCGTAACTGGCGAAACTCCGAGCAGCAGGATGAGCAGAGGCGTAGTCATACTGCCGGCGCCCACGCCGGTGAGCGAGATCGCCAGAGCTATTGCAAAGCCCAGCGCCGAGTCCATTTAGCGCTCCCCGGCGATATGGATGCCGCACTCGAGCTTGCGTCCCGCCCAGCGGCCCGATCTTGCATTGCCGGTATCCAAAGGAAGAGTAGTGCAAGGCTCGCATCCGATGCTGGTATAGCCAGCCTCATACAGCGGCAGTAACGGAATATCGTGTTCGCGGGCGAAAGTCCAAACTTCCTTATCGGACCATGTCGCGAGGGGGCTGACTTTCAACAACTTGTTGCCGGAAGGCAGCGGAAACTGATCGAAGACCTGTAAGTTGGCCCGCGTGGGGGACTGAACCCGCCTCAGTCCGGTGAACCAAACTTGATAGCCCGCAAGCGCATGAAACAACGGCCCGACCTTTCGCAGTTTGCAGCATTGATCAGGCTGCGATTGGTAGAGCAACCCGAGCCTTACTTCCTGCTGTTCAACGGTTTCAGGCGGCACGACGTTGATGAGATTCAAGCCATACTTGCGCGTCATCTCATCGCGATACCGATAAACCTCACTGAAGTGATAACCGGTTTCCAGAAACAACACCGAAACGTCCGGAATTCGCTCTCTGACGAGATGGAGCACTGCCATGTCCTCCGCCTGAAAGCTGCACGTGACGCAAGCCGATGCGCTCTGGTTCAAAGCCTGCGCGACAGCCTCGCGAGCCTCGGTATATTTCGAAGTGATTGGGTCCGTTTCGATAGTCGTCATTCGTTTTCTCTCGAGGAATTTGCAGCGGCTATCCCTAGTTCTTCGAGCAATCGCCTCAAAACAGTCGTCTGCTCGCCTGTCATGTGGCCCGATGCATCCGCATTGGACCCCGCCGAAAGGCGTCCTGGCCCTGAGATGATAAGCTCGCCGTTCACAATCGACCACGAAAATTCCCGGCCCGTTCCCGCCGCGCCATTTTGCGCTGCATTCGAAATCAGGCCGGCGGCGACAGTGGCATTAGTGGCGGGGTCGACCAGAATGAAGCTTCCGGTCATCCGGTTTTTCAGGTAGCAATCAAAGACAAGCGGGCGTGCCGTTTCGATGCGTACAGACCCGATCTCGTTCATGGCGAGTGAGGCGGCGGGTTCATGTTCGAGCGTGTTGATATTGACGCGGTGGTCGATGCTGGCCAGTTCAGCCCAGTCTTGGCGCGTTCCGTGTTTGATGCGGTAACGTTTCCCCGTCCGACCGGGCTCGCCGTTTAGCCAGACGAGCGTTGCGTTCAAGCCGGCGGTCGACGTCGGAAGCTCATCACAATGGGACAGCGTATCGCCCCGGACGATATCGAGCTCGTCCGTGAGTGTCAACGTTACGGATTCACCTGCTTGAGCCTCGGCCCGTTCACCGTCAAACGTACTAATGGTGCTGACGCTCGTCGCCTGTCCGGAGGGCAGAACGATAACGCGGTCGCCCCGGCGTATCTTTCCGGAAGCCAATGTGCCCGCATACCCCCTAAACTCTGCGTTTGGCCGGACCACGCGTTGAACGGGAAACCGAAATGGAGCGCGGGCAGCGCGGTTGCCGACCGGAACACGCTCGAGATAATCCAGCAGGCACATGCCATGAAACCAGGGCATATTATCGCTGCGGGTCACTACGTTATCGCCGGCCAGAGCGCTGATCGGAATGAAATACGGTTCTATGGATTGGAAGCGAGCCAGGAAGGCCCTGAAATCGGCTTCAATCCGCGCGAACACGGACCTTTCGTAATTGACCAGATCCATTTTGTTCACGGCAACCACTACATGCGGCAGCCCTAGCAGGGAAGCGATATAAGCATGACGCTTCGATTGCGGAAGTAATCCCTTTCGCGCATCAACCAGAACCACCGCGAGCTCGGCGGTCGATGCGCCCGTCACCATGTTGCGCGTATATTGCTCGTGCCCAGGCGTGTCGGCAATGATGAACTTGCGGCGAGGTGTCGCGAAATAGCGGTACGCGACATCGATCGTTATGCCTTGTTCGCGTTCGGCCCGCAGGCCGTCCGTCAGAAGGGAAAAATCGATCGCCCCGGCATTCCGTCCGGCGGACGCTTTCGCTACGGACTCGATCTGATCTTCGTAGACGCTCTTTGAGTCGTACAGCAGCCGGCCAATGAGTGTAGATTTCCCATCGTCAACGCTGCCCGCCGTCGTGAGGCGCAGCAGGTCTTTATCGCTCTCGCGCGAAAGGAACTGTTCGAAGCGATCCTGAATGGGCGTGATCTCCGCGGTTGCCACTTAGAAATAGCCCTCCTGCTTTTTCAACTCCATCGATCCGTCCTGGTCGTGGTCGATGACTCTGTTCTGGCGTTCCGATCGCCGCATGCCAATTAGTTCCTCAATGATCTGCGGAACGGTATCCGCCGTTGACCGGATCGCGCCCGTGCAAGGGCTGCAGCCCAGGGACCGCATACGGCAGGTCACGATTTGGGGCTCCTCGCCCGGCAGCCTGGGGACGAACGGCTGTTCAATCGGCAGCAGGGTCTCTCCGCGTACCAGCATCGGGCGCGGCTTTGCAAAATATAGGGGGACTATCGGGATATTCTCAGCGTGGATGTAGTGCCAGACGTCGAGCTCGGTCCAGTTCGAGAGCGGAAAAACTCGCAGGCTCTCGCCACTGTTAATTCGAGTGTTAAATAGGTTCCACAGCTCAGGTCGTTGATTCCGCGGATCCCATTGACCCTTTGCATCGCGGAAAGAAAAGACGCGCTCCTTCGCGCGGGATCGTTCTTCGTCGCGTCGTGCTCCGCCGATAGCCGCATCGAAGTTGCCGGCACTCAAACCGTCCAGCAAAGCCCGGGTTTTCAGGCTGCCGCAGCACCGCTGCGTGCCCCAGACGAATGGATTGGCTCCCTCGTTAAGCGCGGCCGTGTTCGTGTGGACGATCAGTTTCAGTCCGAGTTGGGCGGTGTAGCGGTCCCGGAACTCGATCATTTCCCTGAACTTGTAGCCGGTATCGATGTGTAGGAGCGGGAACGGTACTGGTCCGGGGTAGAAGGCCTTTTGCGCGAGGCGCAGGAGGACGGAACTATCTTTGCCGATGGAGTAGAGCAGGACGGGCCGTTCGCACTCGGCGGCCACCTCCCGCATAATGTAGATGCTCTCTGCCTCGAGCTGTCGAAGATGGCTCAGCGGACTCACAAGGGCAGCGTAGCATAAAGTCTACTAATCCTATCGACAATTAATATTTTCCGCAGAGTTCGCTTGTGTTAAGCGCGACGCCGCGAGCGAACTCTGCGGACGTGTGACTGAGGCTACTCTTCGCTTTCGAGATCTTCTTCGTCGAGATTTTCGTCGTCTAGTTCGTCGCCGTCCTCATCGTCGAGATCGTCGTCTTCGACATCGTCTTCTTCACCCTCGTCGTCGAGATCATCCTCGTCTTCTTCGTCCAGATCGTCGAGGTCTTCTTCATCGATTTCTTCGTCCTTCTCCTCCTCATCGTCGAAGGCGGCGAACAGCCACCGGCCTGAATAAGTGAGTTCTCGAACGCTCTCTGAATATCCTAGTTCAAACATAGGTTCTCCTTTTCCTCTGTGTTTTTTCCCGGGGAAAAGTCTACTTTGCTTTCCCGTTCCGCGTCATGCGATGAGATGCCACACCCGCCAAATTTCGTTCCGATTTTTGTGGCGGGCCGGCGCGGCAATTCTTGATCTGCAAATCTACTGACCCTTGAGATAGCAAGGAATGTTCAAGACCGAGATCCGATCGTTTCCTTTCATCAGCAGGTTCGTTTTCAGAAGTGTAGCTCGCTGGCTGTGCAAGAAGTAGTTGTACCATTTGTTCTCGATCAGTTCGGGAACAATTGTGATGACGCGCCGATCGGGATTTTCCTCTGCCAATCTCACGACGTAATCGACAATCGGCCCAACCACGAACCTGTATGGCGATTGAAGCATGACGAGTTCAGGCTTCGGCAAATGGGCGTTTTCTGTGGGTCTTTCAACGTACTCCTGGAAACGTGTGCATACCTCTTGCGTATGACCCTCCTCGGCGACGTGCAACACCTTGATTTGGTCTGACAAGGTCAACGCGGTTCGGAGAGCGGAAGTGGCGATCTTGCTCCACTGCTGCAGTGGGATGACGACCAGGGGATGCTTGAGATCGTCGGTTTCGAGCGGGGTGTTACTTCCGATCTCGACTGCCACCCGCTCATAGTGCCGATGAACCCGGTGCATGAACAGAAGAATGGCCGGAATCGCGACAACGGTAATCCAGGCGCCCTCTGTGAACTTGGCGACCACCACCACCAGCACGGTGATGCCCGTGGCCACTGCACCGAGTCCGTTCACAAACATGCTTCTAGTCCCGCCCCGTTGGCGTTTCCAGTGGGCGACCATACCTGCCTGGGAGAGTGTGAAGGCCAGAAAGGCCCCCACTGCGTACAGCGGAATCAGACGATCCGTCACCCCCTTGAACACCAGCAGGAGAGCGGCCGTCAGCAGCGAGAGAGCAACGATTCCTTCGTTGTACACCAGACGGCGGCCGCGATTGGCAAGCGACACTGGCATAAACCGGTCCTCGGCCAAAAACCGGCAAACACGAGGGAAATCGGCGAATGCGGTATTCGCGGAGAAAATCAGAACAAGCAGGATGGACGTAATAGCGATGTAGTAGAACGTCCCGCGCCCGGTCACTGCGGTGAGCAGCATCGAAAGCAGACTCTGGTAGTCGCTGCCGTTCGGATCTGTGGCGGTGACCTTGTATTCCTTTGCGAGAAAAGCAATCCCGCCAAGCATGATGACGAGAAAGGCGATGATCAGGGCCAGGGTCTGTTGCGCGGCTTTGGTGTCCCGGAAAGCTCGGACTCCGTTGCTGACTGCTTCGACACCCGTCATGGCGGTGCAACCACTCGAAAAAGCTTTCAAGAGTAGCCAGATGCTAACCGCCTCCAAAGCAGCGCGCGGTACCGGAGGTGCAACGACGGGCGCAGGGTGTCCGCCGCTTGCGATCGCTTTGAACACTCCGATCCCTATGGTGATCAGCATGCAGCCGAGGAACAGATAAGTCGGAATCATGAAGATTCCGCCGGTCTCGCGAACTCCGCGTAGATTCACGAGTGTCAACAACAGCAGCGCAAGCAGGCAAAGTGAAAGCGTTCGAGGATGCAACGAAGGGACAGCGGAGGTCAACGCGCCGATGCCGGCAGAGATCCCGACCGCGGCCGTAAGAACGTAATCGATCAGCAGCGCTGATGCAGCAAGCAGACCGGGAAAGGTTCCGAGATTTTCACGGGCAACGGTGTAAGATCCGCCTCCGCCCGGATAGGCTTCGATGGTCTGCCGGTAAGAAAAAAACACGATGATGAGCAGGACGATAATGCAAAAGATAATCGGAACGACGTAATTAAGCCCGGCAAGGCCCAGAGGGATCAGAAGCGTGAGCGCTGCTTCCGGACCATAAGCCGCCGAGCTCAACGCGTCAAGCCCGAAAATTGGAATACCTTTTGCGATTCCAATCTGTTCAGCGCGTTCTTCAGACGAGGCAAGTGGGCGGCCGATCAGCAGATCGAGAATGTGCATTCAGAGTAGGTTCCCCATGACAGTGTCGCCTACCGCCAAGTTCTCCGGAACTGACGTGCGGTATTTTACGAAGGGTGATCAGGGCTCTCCCTAGAATTTGGCTGCTGGTTTTACTCGTCTTGTCCGGCTATGCGGCGCAAGATCCGAATACTTCTTCGACGAATAGGTGGCGCGATTGGCGTGTATATGGCGGAGCAGCAGATAATATCCGCTATTCTTCCCTTGACCAGATTAATCGCGGAAACGTGTCGAATCTTCGCGTCGCCTGGACTTTCGACACACAGGATGCGTTTCGCGACTCCGAAATGGAATGCAATCCCATTGTGGTCGATGGCGTCGTGTACGCCACCTCGCCGAAACTACGCGTGTTCGCTCTCGATGCTGCGACAGGCAAGCAACTTTGGGTTTTCGATCCGAACGAAGGGCAATCCGTTGGCCGTAAGCAGCGCAATCGCGG
>JAFAUR010000249.1 GCA_019243205.1 Acidobacteriaceae bacterium
ATTCGCTCGGAAACTTCTTCGAAACGGCCATTGCCAAGATTGTGGAACAGATATTTGCGGCCGCCGTTCTCCGCATATTCGAAGCTCTCGGGCATCATCTTCGTCGTTTTCAAATGCCAGAGATTGACGTCTTCCGGATAGTAGCCGCCGAGAAACAAATCGAGCTTGCCGTCGTTGTCGTAATCGAACCAGACCGCGGTGTTCGCGTTGGCCCAGGATGGCAGGCCCGCCTGCTCGGTTACGCGCGTGAAGTGCCGGCCGCCATCATTGTGGTACAACTCCGGCTTGCCCCACTTGTAGATAAAGACATCCTCGTAGCCGTCATTGTCGTAATCGCCCCACACAGCGCCCATCGACACGCCTGTATCGGGCGAGTTGACATTCGCCAGACCGACATCCGCTGCGACGTCTTTGAATGTCCCGTCGTGCATGTTCCGGTAGAGCGCATTGCGGCCGTTTTCGGCGCTGCTCGTGACGTAGATGTCATCCCACCCGTCGCGATCGAAATCGACGACGGAAACCGCCGCGCCCATCGATGCAACCTGTTCCATGATGTGCCCGAGCTTCTTATCGAGCGTTGGCGCTTGATGTTTGAAGTTGATGCCCGCGGCCTGCGAGCACTCCTTGAGCACAAAACCGTATTGCGCGAGAGCATTGGTCTCATTTCCAGACTTACGCGCACCCAGACGTTTATAGACGAGCGGAGCCACGACCAGGGCGGCAAACAGAACAACGGCAAAAATCCGCGCCGAGCTCTTCATCGGTCGTCCCAGAGTGCTCTTTCGAAATACCGTGGACTGACGTAGCGGGTCTGATACGTCTGCCAGTCGGAGGGATGCGCGCGATACGCCCTCTCGGCTTCCAGCATCCCGGGGTCCACCGTATATTCGCTCATCCCGTGGTACGGCAAGGGCGCAACGGTTTTCGAGAACGTGGAATTGTAGTCGCCGTCTTTCACCCACCCGTCGCAGATCAGGACGAAATCCCGCGCCCAGCCCGCGGGAGGCGGCGCCGGGGCTCTGAAGCTCATGCGCAACTCGTCACCGGGACTCGTAATGACGTACCGGTCATCAATATTATTCAACAGCTCGCGCACGTTGCCGTATCGAGTGCAGAAGCCCTCCTGGTCGTGCCACTTCAGAGCGGACTCCTGGATGATGTCATAGTGTGGGACTTCAGGGGACGTTGCGTCCGCCTCGGTAATGCGCGAGAAACCGCGATAACGCAGCTCGGCGGCCGCAAGACTCACGTGCTGCACGTTGAGGTCGCGATCCGGCGCCCCGGGCGCCCACGACAGTTTGTTCCAATAGAGTTCGAGGTTCGTACGCACGCGGAGCCTGCGCCGAGCGTTCGGGCGAAAGATGCCGGTTAGGTCGAGCACAACGGTCTTCAGCCGCCCTTTGGGAAAGCCGAGTCCATCGCGCGCCGTAACCCACCGCCCCGATGCGTCCGGAACTTCAATGCTCAAGCCGTGCGGGGCAACTTGCCCGTTCTGCGAAAGAGCTTTGACGATGGTCGCGTCAGTGTCGTGAATCCATCCCTGGCCGATGAGGTACAGCGGCCCCGACGTAGGAGCATCGGGCGGAAGTTCGAGCTCGACCCAGTGGTCGCATGCGATGCCCTGGTACTGGCCTTTGCTGAAATCACCTAGCATCCGGGTGTCCAGGTCGCGGACAATCTCCGTTACGTCGCGCCCCTTGCTGTCCCAGGCGTGCGCAAATGGACGCGGATTGGCGGTTGTGATGATCCGGTTATCGGGCGGTGGCAGCGCGAAACGCTCGTCGGCAAAGATGTCCTTGTTCGCGGGATGATCTACGACCAGGAGCGAGTAGTGATCCATGTAGTAGGTTTCCCAATACTCGGCCGTGATCCGCAGGTCGTAGATTCCGTCGCGCGGAACGAGTTGGTCGCCTGAAATCTTGAACCACTCGCGTGTCGGGTAAACGCCTTTGCCCTGCGCATTGACGTTCAATCCTAGAGCAGAGCCCCAGGGACCGACATCCTTGAGAAACTCCATCCGGCTGCCGTTCCAGGCAAACAGCATCGGACAGGAACCTTTGATCCGCTGTTCAGCAAGGATCGACTGATCCGGTTTCAGATCGAACTCCGCCTGTACGGAACCGTTCGGCCAGACAATGCGTGCAAAATCGACGAGCGTATGTTCACCCAGCCCGAAGTGCAGGACCGGAGATGTGATCATCTGCTTCTGCGTGAATAGATCGGAACGGAGCTCCATGTTTCCTCCGATACCGAACGAATTGATCCTCTGGTCGCCCGTGGCATGCGCCGCCCTGGTACGAATTACCTGCCAGTGATAGTTCTTGGAACCGCGATTCGTGAGTTGAACCAGTTTTCCCGACGAAAGCGCAACGACATCAAGGCGTCCATCATTGTTCACGTCGACAGCGGCCTGAGCGCTTGCTCGAAGCGATGAGCGGAGAGGCGTGAAGCTCTTACCGTCATTAAGAAACACTTCGTCACCGGCAATCAGATCGAGAGCACCGTTGTTATCCAGGTCGGCAACGAGCAGAGGTCCTTCGAATGAGCCCTTGCTCCGAGCTATATCACCCTGGGTCCAGCCTGCGTCATCTGTTGAGGAAAGGCGCCAAATGGCCCCGTCTTTGCGCAACAGCAGGAAATCGAGCCTTCCGTCTCCGTTCACATCGCCCGCCGCGAGAGCGACATTGTTTTCGAGTACGGCCGCAGGGGCGTCGAGCTTGCGGAAATCGCCCAGCCGTTCGTTACTGAAGACCGCCAAGCGCCCGTTCTTATCGATGGCAGCCACGTCCGGGTCTCCGTCATTGTCGATATCAGCGGATGTAAACGCGACGAGACCGTCAATGCCGTGAAAGGGCTTTACAGGTGTAAACGTCCCGTCGCCGTTGTTGCGAAGCACGATGGGCTCGCCGGTGGGAACGCCGAGGACGATATCGAGGTCACCGTCAAGGTCAAAATCAAAAGCCCAAGCGCCACTATAGTTTCCATCCAAAATGGCAGGGGATAACTTCGTCTCGCTTGTTACATCTCTAAAGTGCGCAGGGTCGAGCTGCTGATAGATCTTTACGCCACTTGCCGTAGCGATGACGATGTCCGTTTTGAAATCGTAGTTGAGATCCACGGCGGCGATGGAATTGGGTTCGATTGACGAACCTTTCGGAAGCCGCAAGGACGCCCCACTCGATAGATGAAGCTGATCGCTATCGGCCCAGGCAGTTGCCAACGGGTCATGGTCATTCAGGGCGATAGCAGATGCCCATGCGACGGAAGGCGGCGCACCGTTCACCGATTGCGCATCAAAGCGAAGCGCAGAATCGGAAGGTGCAGCTTCCGCACTAGGGACGGGGAGACGGAGGAACCGGGCGATCGGCTGAGCGACGATCGTCGGTGGAATGCGAACTGCATCCAGACTGGCTCGATAAGAAGGAACGCGAAGCAGGAGATTTCGCAAAAATTGGATCTGCACAGCCGCCGCCCGCGGATCCGGTCCGGATGCGATCTGTTGAACAGACGCCAGTTGCTTCTGCGCTGCTTCGGGCCAGTGTGTCGCAAGTGGTGTTAGGGACTGCAAAGCGCGGCGCAAAGCCGCTGCATCGCCGCGCTTCGAAGCGAGCCGCGCGATTTCCAGCAAAACCGCGGAGTTGTCCGGCTGCACCTTCAGAATTTGATCAAGGGCATTTTGAGCCGCGGCGTCACTCTCCGGGGAACCTTGTCGTTCTCTTTCCTCCGCGAGAGAGTACAAGGCTTTCAGGTTCTTGCCATCGAGTGCAACCGCTTTTTCGAGGTGGGATATCGCTTCACCGGGCTTGCCTCGCCGGCTTTCAACAACTCCCAGCAACGCTTCGATGCGGCTGCTATCCGGCGCGAGCGATCGCGCTTTTTCGATGTTGTTGAAGGCGCCTTCGAAATCCTGCTGACGCATCTGAAAGATACCGAGATCGGCCCACCCGGCCGGCTCACCGGGAGCGAGTTGAGTGGCTCGAGTCAGATCGTCTTTGGCACGGACGTCCTCGCCGGATTCGAGGCCCGCGAGTCCGACGAAGAAGGCTTTGCAAAAGTCACGATACTGCTGCGAACCGGCAGCCGGCAGTCCCGCATTTCGGTGACAGGAAAGGACGGTGAAAATAAGCAGAGAGATGAGAGTGACACGAGTCATTCAGTAGCGGAGCCGTTCCTGATTCTGTCACAACCAGAGATCTCAGAGTCTTTCTGGTACATTGACTCGCAGCAATCCTTTGATGAGGTTTTTGTCTCTCTTCGCAGTTTTAGCCGCTGCGGTTGGGTTTGGAGCGTCTTCTTCCAACCCGGGCGTGCAATTTCTGGACGTGACGCGCAACGCGGGTATTAACTTCACGCATCAAAACGGCGCAAAAGGAAAGAAGTTGCTCCCCGAGACGTTGGGTTCGGGTTGCGCGTTTGTCGATTTGGACGGCGACGGATGGGCGGACGTGCTTTTGATCAACGGAAAGGATTGGGCGCCCTCCGGCCAACACTACTATCCAGCACTCTACCGCAACAACCACAATGGGACGTTCACGGACATCACGCGCGGGAGCGGATTGGATGTCGAAATGTATGGCATGGGTGTGGCGGTTGCGGACTACGACAACGATGGCCTACCGGACGTTTACATCACCGCGCTCGAAGGAGACCGGCTGTTTCACAACGAAGGGCACGGCCATTTCCGGGACGTGACCGCCGCGAGCGGCATTCATAACGCGAATTTCGGGATGAGCGCCGCCTGGTTCGATTACGATCGTGACGGCAAAGCGGATTTGGTAGTTGCCAACTACGTTCAATGGACTGCCAAAACTGATATCTGGTGTTCGGCTGATGGCAAATCGAAGACGTATTGCACGCCCGAGTCGTACAAAGGACAGAGCTTACGGCTGTATCACAACCTCGGTGGCGGCAAATTCGAAGATGCGACCGGCAAGGCCGGCCTCCAGAATAGTGGAAGTAAGTCGTTAGGGATTGCCGTCTTCGACTACAACGGAGATGGCTGGCCGGATTTGTTCATAGCCAACGACACCCAGCCGAACAAGTTGTATCGCAACAAGCAGAACGGCAGCTTTGAAGAAATCGGAATGCAGGCCGGCATCGCCTACGGCGAAGACGGGACGGCCAGGGGAGCGATGGGAGTGGATACTGCGGATTACGACCATTGCGGCCATCCCCACGTGCTCGTTGGCAACTTCAGCAAACAGATGCTCGCGCTCTACCATAACGACGGCAACGGACTGTTTACCGATGTCGCGCCATCGACGGTCTTGAGCCGCGCGAGTTACATGAGCCTGAGCTGGGCCACATTCTTCTTCGATTACGATCTGGACGGATTGGAGGATGTGTTCGTAAATAACGGTCACCTGGATCCGGACATCAACCGGACCCAGTCGGACATGCAGTTCAGCCAGCCGCCATTGCTGTTCCGGAATGCCGGAGGTGGCAAGTTCGAAAACGTGAGCGGAGCCGTAGGGCCGAACTTCAAGCGACCCATCGTCGGGCGAGGCGGGGCGTATGCTGACTTCGATCACGACGGGGATCTTGACCTGCTCCTGACGACGAATGGCGGCCCGGCTATTCTGTTCCGCAATGACGGAGGCAACAGGAACAAATGGCTGACCGTGCGGCTGAACGGAACCAAATCAAATCGCAGCGGACTGGATGCGGTGGTCCGCATCGAGAGCGCTTCGGGTAAACAATCGCAGCACGTGCATAGTGGCTCGAGCTACCTCTCGCAGAGCGACCTGGCCCTGACTTTCGGGCTGAACAGAGATCCAATAGTTTCGCATTTGGTCATCGATTGGCCGAGCGGGAAAAAGCAAACCTTTGATAACGTCGCTCCAAATCAGTCGATAATCATTGATGAAACGCGCGGGATCGTGCGCTGAAATTCATGAGCCGGACCAAATCGTATCGTGCCGTAGCTCTTCCGTTGCTGGTTATCGCAGCGTTCCTGATTCTGTGGGAGTCCGTGGCGCGCGCCGGGCTGTTTCACCAGAGCGCATTCCCATCGCCTCTCGCTGTCCTCAAAGGCTTCGGGGAGGAGATTCGCAGCGGCCGCCTCTTCAACGATCTGATTACGTCGTTATTTCGCGTCATGTGCGGCTTCGGCCTGGCGGTTATCTTGGGGATACCAGCTGGACTCTGGATGGGACAGAAAGAAGTATTGCGAACCGCCTTTCTCCCGCTCGTGAATTTCTTCCGGAACTTATCGCCGCTGGCCTGGATTCCGTTCGCGATTCTCTGGTTCGGTGTGGGAGACGCGTCACCGATCTTCCTCATCTTTCTGTCGGCGTTTTTCCCGGTTGTGCTGGCAACCATGGCCGCTGTAGCAAGTGTTCCTACCGTTTACGCGCGGGTTGCGCAGGATTTCGGAATGAGCGACACGGAAAAACTGACGCGCGTGATTTTGCCCGCGATCATGCCGCAGGTAATCACTACGTTGCGAATCACTGCTGGTGTCTGCTGGCTGGTAGTGGTCGCTGCGGAGATGATTGCCGGGCGAGACGGCTTGGGGTTTGCTGTGATGGATTCGCGCAACGGCCTACGCACGGACATTCTGGTTGTGGAGATGATCGTCATTGGCGCGGTCGGTGTAGCGATTGATCGCGTGCTGGTGCGGCTGACAAAAATCCCGAGTGTGCGCTGGGGATATAGCCAATGAGCGGCGAGCCGGCGGTTCGCCTTCAGGTCGATCGCGTATCGCATTCGTACGGGCAATTGGAGGTGTTACGGAATCTATCGCTCGAGGTTCTCGACGGAGAATTCGTAGCCGTCGTCGGACCTTCCGGCTGCGGCAAAACCACACTGTTGAACCTGCTATCCCGATTTGACCGCCCCAGCGCCGGACTGATCGAAGTCAACGGCCAGACGCGGACCGTGTATCAGAAGGATGGACTCTTTCCCTGGCAGACCGTATGGGAGAACATTGCACTCGGACTACGCCGGACCAAGGACAAAAAGGAACAAGAACGTCAGGTGAAGGAGCTGATCAGCCTGATCCGGCTGGAGGGCTTTGAAAACAGCTATCCGTACCAGCTCTCCGGTGGCATGAGGCAGCGAGTGGAACTCGCCCGTGCATTAGCTGGGACCTCGGAGGTTCTTCTGCTGGACGAGCCATTCTCCGCGCTCGACTATCTGACGCGATTGCGCATGCGCCTGGAATTGGCTCGCATCCTGAAAGAACGGCCGCGCACAGTTGTCCTCGTGACGCACGACATAGAAGAAGCTGCCCAGTTGGCGGACCGCATCATCGTACTGTCCGAAGCGCCCGCGCAGATTCGGTTTGAGTTGAGCATTACGGCGATACGCCCTCGTGATCCGACGCATGAGGAGGTCGTCCGTGCCGTTCACCGTGTTTTGACGGAGCTGGGAGTCGAGTCGGGTTCGGGAGAATATGCGAATGCATAGTGCCATGAGATCGTCAGCCTTTCGGTGGTTAACCGGGGTTGCGCTAGTTTTCGCGGCGGT
>JAFAUR010000473.1 GCA_019243205.1 Acidobacteriaceae bacterium
GGGCCTCTCGCACGGCGAGCGCGTCAAGTCCGCACTGCTGCTGGTGTTGGCGCGCAAGCCGAAGCTGCTTGTCTTAGATGAGCCGACCACGGGTCTCGATCCCGTCGCGCGTCACGAGATTCTGCGCGAGTTAACCAACGTCATGGCGGACGAAGGCCGCAGCATCCTCTTCTCGTCGCACAACACGCAGGATGTGGAACAGATCTCGGACCAAATCACGTTCATCGACCGCGGCCGAATTATCGAGTCCATGGACAAAGAGCTCTATCTCGACCGATGGCGGCGGCTGCGGCTGGAGGTCCCCCGAGGAATCGAACTGCCCTCACTGCCGGGAATCATTGGCATGCAGCGCGAAGGCAGTTTAGCGGTGGCAACGTCCAATGCGTTTGTGCCGGCTCTTGCCAGCGCCTATGAAAGCAGGGGCGCGCGGGTACAGCGCGTCGAGAATATGACGCTCGAAGAGATCTTCGTCGACAACGTAGAACACAGACGTGAGGAGGTGCAAGCATGAACACTTTAGTCATCGGCGGTCTGATTCTCAAAGACTGGCAGCTCAATCGCCGGCTGATTTCGCTCGCGATTGCCATCGGTATTGGCGCGCTGGCGCTCGTTCGTTTCGGCGGCGGAACTGCCCGTTTATTTGGAGCCGTATGGTTCTTCGTGGCGCTGATCGTTCTCGGCTGCATGTTGCCGGGCACAAGCATCTTGAATGAGAGAAAGAAGCAGACGCTCGCGTTCATTATGAGCCTTCCGGTTTCTTCGCTCCAATACAGCATTGCGAAGATTGTGTCCATCTGGGCGATGTTCCTGACGCCCTGGCTTGCGCTGCTCATCTTGGCTGTGGCCGTCATAGTGACGGGCGACACGATTCCGCATGGCGTGGTTCCCATGCTGCTGATTTTGGCGACGCTTCCGTTGATCGGATTTTGCATCATCTCGTCGACGACTATGGCCAGCGAATCGGAGGGATGGATGATGGCTGCCGTCCTGGTGTGCAACAGCTCTTATTGGTTTGTTTGGTATTTGCTTGCTCGCATCCCCTCACTTACCAGCAATTGGAAAGGCCCGGTGGCGGTTTGGAACCCCGCCACGTGGATTGTTATAGCCTCCGAGTTCGGGGTGATTGCCGTAATCCTGGCGCTGACGTTGTTTTTCCAGTCGCGAAAGCGTGATTTTATTTAGTACCGGCCGCCGATCGGAAGCGCGGAAATTGGAAAGGAAATCCCATGCGATACGTGTGTCTATTTGCGTTAACGACATCAATACTGTGCGCTCAGGATGGAGCGGCGATTTACAAAGAACGTTGCGCCGCTTGCCACGACACGCCTGCGCCGCGCGTTCCATCGTTGAAAACAATCAAAGAGATGAGCGGCGAGGCCATTTACGAAGCTCTCACGCGTGGTGTCATGAAGACGCAGGCGACGGGCCTGTCCCCTACGGAACTGTTTGCGCTGATCCGCTACATCGGCCCAACAGGTGAAGCTCATCCGGCCGCGGTGAATGGGCCAGCCCGCACATGCAAGAGTCAACCGCTTTTTTCCACGGGGCCGTCCACGCCTGGATGGAACGGTTGGAGCACAAGCATTAACAACTCACGCTTTCAGGACGCGGCCGCCGCGGGTCTCAGCGCTGCCGATCTCGGCAGCTTGACGCTCAAGTGGGCCTTCAATCTGGGTGCGGTGAGCGAGGCGCGTTCGCAGCCCGCAGTGATGGGAGATTATGTGTTCATCGGTGCCAACACCGGCATCTTGTATGCGCTCGATGCCGGTTCCGGCTGCACGTTCTGGGAGTTTCGAGCCGCCTCGGCCATTCGTGGGGGCGCAGCTATCGGTGACGCAGGCAGAACACCCGCTGTCTTCTTTGCCGATGCAGGCGCAAACATGTACGCCGTGAACGCGCAAACCGGCCAGTTGCTCTGGAAGGTTCGACCGGTCGATCATTTCGCCACCGTAGCTACCGCAACGCCCCGCTATTACAACGGTGTCGTATATCAGGGGTTCTCCTCTTTCGAAGAGGTACTGGGCGGCGATCCCAAATACCAGTGCTGCACATTCCGCGGAAGCGTGGTGGCGCTGCAGGCCGCCACGGGCGAGCGATTGTGGCAGACCTTCACCATACCCGAAGCGCCCAAGCCCACCGGCACGAATGCCGCGGGCGCGCAGCAAAATGGGCCTTCAGGAGCGAGCGTGTGGTCGACACCGACAATTGACGAGCGCTCCGGCGCGCTTTATGTCGCTACTGGTGATAACTACTCGGACCCGCCCACTGACACGAGCGATGCGGTCCTTGCCCTCGATTTGAAGACAGGTAAGTTACTCTGGTCAGCCCAATTTACTAAGAACGATGCCTTCAACAACGCTTGCGGGATGCCCACTCCCGGTAATTGCCCCGAGACGCATGGGGCCGATCATGATTTCGGCCAGCCACCCATCCTGCTCAACCTCGGCGCGGGCAAGCGCGTACTCGTCATTGCGCAAAAGTCTGGTATGGCTCACGCGCTCGACCCCGACGCGCAAGGCGCCGATGGCCAAAGAAAGATACTCTGGCAGACGCGCGTGGGAAAGGGAGGGCCGTTCGGAGGCAGTCAGTGGGGCTCGGCTTCGGATGGCAGCAGACTGTATGTCGCGGTCTCCGATCAGGGACTGGGCGTAGTTGCGGACCCGAAATCGCCCCAGGGGTACCGGCTGGTCCTTGATCCGAAGAAGGGAGGCGGACTCTACGCGCTTGACCCGGGAACCGGCAAAATCATTTGGAGCGCGCCGGCAACACCCTGCGCTGCCGAACGAAAGGATTGTTCTCCCGCTCAATCCGCGGCCGTTACCGTGATTCCCGGCGTCGTGTTCTCGGGCTCGGTCGACGGTCACCTGCGCGGGTATTCAACCGAGACCGGCAAAGTTCTGTGGGACACCGACACCGCTCGAGAATTTCCCACTGTCAACGGAAATGCCGCGCATGGGGGCTCACTGGACGCCGCCGGCCCGGCGGTCGTGAATGGCATGATTTTCGTGAACTCCGGCTATGGCCAATGGGGTGGCATGCCCGGAAACGTGCTTCTGGCTTTCTCAAAGTCCAAACAGACTGCCAGATAACGGGCAATCCGGAAGTTGGGCGTCGAAAGCGGGATAGATCACCGGCGACCGCCAATCCGGGTTTGCTTATCCGCCGGACTTGAGGCCTTGGGGATTTCTCTACCCCTTCAGACAAGGGAGGCCCAGCCGTGGCCGTTGGGGCTCTTGTTATAGTTTCGGCTTTTCTTAATCGCGGAAGGAAGGAGTAGAAATCTTTCGAAACGTCTGGCAAGCAACTAGCGAGATTGGAACGAAGAGCGATAACTCCCCGGGGTAGTGTGGAGGCGTTCACGAAATAACGACGTGAAATGGCTCTGACCCGAAAAACCGAGCTGGAAGGCAATCTCAGCTAACGGCAGAGTAGTTGTCTCAAGCAGATCACGGGCGCGCGCAACCCGAAGTTCCGTAATGAACTGATATGGCGTTGATCCGGTTGCTTTCCTGAATTGAATACTGAATTGATGTGTGCCCAGACCAACGTTGTCGGCAAGCGTCTGAATAGTGAGCCCCGAAGACAGGTTTTCCGTAATCAGCTCGAGAGTCGATCGTAGCCTGATTTCGCAAAGTTTCCCGTGTGACGTGCGGCGGCGCGATCCGGTCGTCCATCTTCGAATCAAATGCCCTGTCAATACAGTTCCGATTGCCTCCAAAAAAAGGGGATCTGGAACGGCACGCTCACTGAATTCCCGGCGCAGAGCGCCTGCTAATGAATGTACGAGCGGGTCGTAGCCGCAAGCGAGCGGAGGAAGTTCCCAGGACGCCTCCTTTCCGAGATCGCCGGCAGCGCGATCCAGAGAATTACGCCCCGCCAACATCACGATTACTTCGGTTCCAGTCGCCCAGTGTCCAACGTGAGGCTGTCCAGCTGGAATGATACTGAAAAATTGAGGGGCGTCCGTCTGCAGCACTTTCCCACGACAGACCGTGGGCAGGAAGTGTGCTTCGACCTGGACCTCTGCGTGTTCGTGTTCCGGAAGCCGCATGCCCTTTGGGCCGCCATGCATGAGACAGAAACCAGGCACCTCAACCCGCGTTCTGCGGCTTGGTTTCCAGACCGGGAGAGTGGCAGATTCTTCTCGCATCCCTTATCTGACAATCCTACCCAGGAATTTGATAGACGAATCGGCCTGGACTTCGGAACATGAAATCAGTTTATGAGCTTCGGCAGATTTGAGGAGAGCGATGCATGCCACGAGACTCGAGTAAACGCAAATTGACTATGGATCGCGAAGGCGAGGTCGGAATACTCACCCTTCAAAGAGCCTTCAGTTTGAATTCCGAAGGGAAGATCGCGCTGACCGAAGCGATAGTTGAACTGAGCAACTCCGACTCGCCACGGGCTCTCCTTCTGAATGCCTTAGACCCGCGTGCCTTTCTGGTCGACGTCGAGGAACTGGCAGATATGCAGGCTTCCAACGCGCGGCTATTCAGTGCGGCCGGACACAAACTGGCTCAAGCAATCGAACAGGCGCCGTTCCCGGTCATCGCAGCGGTCGAAGGGCAGGCGCTTGGAGGAGGCTGCGAGCTGGTGCTTGCATGCGACCTGGCGGTAGCCGGAGAGGATGCAACGTTTGGGCAAATCGAAGCTCTGGGTGGAGTTATGCCCGGCTTTGGAGGCACATGGAGATTAGCCCGAAGGATCGGCTATCAACGAGCACTGGAGATGCTCTTCACCGCCACCGTGATCGGGGCTCACACTGCCCTTTCGTACGGTTTGATCCTCGAAGTCACCGAGAGAGGTAAGTCGCTCGAGAGTGCTAAAGTTTTGGCTGAACGAATCTCGAGGACCAGCAAGGCATCTATCAGCGCAATCAAGCTAGCGGCGAGCGTCGGATGGAATCTGCCGCCTACTGCGGCGGATGCTTTTGAGGAGGTCCTCTTTCCAACCTTGTTTGGCCCGGAGCAGTCGGCTCGTATGCACGCCTATTTAAAGCAGCAAGAAGGAGATTGATGAAACCTGTTCGGTTCTACAATGTTTGGCGAACAAAGACGCCGGAAGATCAGCGCCGTTTGATTGAAAGCATGCGCGAGAAGACGGCGATGTTTGCCTCAAAGCCCGGATTCATTTCATTGACCGTTTCAGAAAGTGCCGAAGACGGCCGAGTTGTGGCAGAGGGGCTCTGGGCAACAGAGGACGATTTTAGGAACGCGGTAACCGACAATCCGGAAGCTCACTCCGGGCGCGAACAGATGGAAGCATTCGGTGTGCCGGAGCCGGGCCTCTTCGTGGAAGCGTTTAGTGTGAAGCCATTGATTTCCGACCTCGCCACACTCGACGCCCTGCGAGCCGAGGCGAAGAACCGATGGGCCGAACGTGGATTTCATACCCGCGTTGCCGAACTTGAAGGGACGCAGTTGCATGTCGCCGAGGCTGGTACGGGAGATTTATTGATTCTGCTGCACGGGTACCCTCAGTCGGGAGAAGTCTGGCGGCACCTGGCGCCCGCTCTCGCCAAGACTCACACCGTCCTTATTCCAGATCTTCGCGGTATGGGATTGTCAGCGCTTCCCGCGGACGGCTACGATCTGTCGACAGTAGCCGCTGATATTTATCGACTCGCGCAACAGACCGGGCATAAGCAGTTTAAGATTGCGGGCCACGATTGGGGAGGTGCAGTTGGCGCGTTCCTTGCTCTTCAACATCGCTCGGAAGCGACGAAACTGGTCTTCATCGAAAGCGCTGTCGCCGGGTGTGGATTCGAGAATCTCTGGAACTTTGGAACACCAAACCCAGTCATGAGCTTCATCCCATTCCTTCTAATGGGAGATGCGAACCCCGATTCAGATATCACGGCGAATCTCTTGCAAGGTAGGGAGCAGTTGTTCCTCCAACACTTGTGGCGGACGTTTACTGGAGACAAGGAGGCCTTGCCGTTTCAAGATTGGGCGCCTTACGTCTCGGCGATGGCTCGCCCCGGGCTAGCAAGCGCCAGTGCTTCGTATTACCGTTCAGCCTACACAAGCGCAGAGCAGGTGAGGGCACTCGTAACGAACAAACTGGAATTGCCGGTACTCGCAATCGCTGGACAAAAAGGCATCGGCATACACCATCGGTCGTTCGTAGAAGCTTTCGCGCATCGAGTGAACTCAGACCTCA
>JAFAUR010000490.1 GCA_019243205.1 Acidobacteriaceae bacterium
TTGACGGCTTTCGCTGTTGGTGAAGCATCTGCCGTGCCAAATCTAAGTTGTTGAAAAAATAAGACCCAGTTCTGTGAACGTGCGGATGGTTCAGCCGAGGTGGTGGAGATCCACCACCAGAAGCAAGCAAAGCTACACATAACGAAGTACGCGGGCGGCAGCTCAAACGAGCTGCGCGGGCTCGATGAGTGCTTCGGATAACCTACACCTATGGAGCTGATCTTCGAAGTCCGAGATGCCGAAGGGGGTGGTTACTGGGCGCCCGCGCTCGGCTACGCGATCTTCACAGAAGGCGACACTTGGGAGGAACTCCGTAGCAACGTCCTTGAAGCGATTTCTCTTCACTGCGAAGACGCCCCAAACCGGCCGCGGCTTGCGCAGCTGCACTACGTGAAAGACGAATTGATTCCGTTGGAAGCGGCACGAAGGTTCCGCGGGGCGTACCCGCACACCGGCTGATTGGGGCACTGGAGCACTTGGGCTACCGGAAAGTACGTCAAAAGGGTAGCCACGCTAGGATGCCGCACAAGTAGCGAGATATGCTAAGCGCGGAGAGAGCGTGAGCAATCGATTGTGTTCGTACCTTCTCGTTGCTCTCTTGTCTGGTTGGATCTTGGTGGATAGTCGCCTCCTTGATGATCAGACGGATGAGGCGCAGCGGCTGTTGTGGGTCGGGATCAAGAAAGCCCTTACGAGCGATAAAGGAGCTGAATATTTCGAACACAACATGAAAGCGTCCGTGATACCCGGCGGAGCAAACGGGGTTGGGCGGTTCAGGGCGCGCGTTGTTTCGAGCAAGCCTGAGGCGAACCCGAGCGAACCGATGCTGGAAGTAAACGGCGAGCGGGAGCCGGAGGCAAAGTTGCTGTTAGAGCGGGGATGGAAAGATTCCATCCCCCCGGGTGCGGAAATCACCTTCGCCAGGGTTGCGTCATCATTCATATCTCAGCCGTTCCTGTTGACATTCCAGGCGACCGACTTCGAGGTGCCGAATCGGAGAGCCTCGGGCAAAAGCAAATAGCTTAATAACCGTTGTCCGGCTGCACCACTCAGAGGCGAATTCATCTCCCTGTGTCGCGGCAACTCTCACTTGAGCCTCATTTAGCATCGTCGACAGCGTTATTTATCGAGATGCTCTCGGCCGCGATTTGAGCGATGTCAAGAAGACGCGGTGCATTTTCACCAGCTACGGAAGCCAAGGAGTCGCGCAGCATGCTGTTACAGAACGGACAAGCGGCGGCTACGGTCGGCGCTCCGGTTGCGGCGAGCTCTTTCGCGCGAGTTTCGTTTACGCGGGTGCCGGTTTCCTCCCCAAGGAAGACCAGTCCGCCGCCTGCTCCGCAACAAAATCCTCGCTCGCGCGAACGCGGCGGGTCGATGACCGCGTGCGAACGTTCGATCACTTGTCGCGGCTGATCATAAATGCCGCGATAACGTCCGAGATAACACGGGTCATGGAAGACTACCGGGCCTGATCCGTCTCGGCTCTGCGGTAAACGCGCCGTGTGGCGCGCCATGAATTCACTGTGGTGTTCGATTTCCACGTGCGCGCCGAATTCGCGCCAATCCTCCGCGATCGTCCGGACACAGTGAGGACAGATCGCAACGATTTTCTTGACCTTCGCCTGCCCTAGCGCCGTCAGGTTCGATTCTGCGAGCTGCTGAAAAACTAAATCGTTGCCGAGACGGCGCACCGGGTCACCCGTGCATCGCTCTTTTTTGAGCACGCCGAAAGTGGCGCCGAGATGGCGCATAACGGTTGCGAAGGCCGCGATGATTTCACGGCCCCGGGGATCATAGGCGCCCATGCATCCGAGCCAGAGACAATACTCCTGCGACCCGTCAAACCAGGGAAGCTCCTGTTTGGCGATGAACTTATCGCGCTCAGTCTGCGAGAAGCCCATCGCATTCCCGTTACGTTCCAGATTCAGGAACAGCTTCGTCCCGTAATCGTCTTCCCAAGTGCCTGTGTTTACAGCCCCGCGGCGCAGGCCGATAATGATCGGGAGATGTTGAATGCCCACGGGGCACTGATACTCGCAGGCGCCGCACGTGGTGCACTGGAAAAGCGCGGTCTGCGAAATAGTTGCTTCGACAAACGGCTTTTCGCTCTGATTCCCGAGCTCATTCAGATAGGTGCGGACATTGAGAACGATCAGCTTCGGGTTGAGCTCTTTGCCGGTGTTGTTGGCTGGGCAATGTTCGGTACAGCGCCCGCATTCGACGCACGAGTAAGCCTGAAGGGCGGTGATGCGGGTTACGTCCTTGCCGGCCACCAGCCCGAAATCTTCGTCGCCGGGGAGAGGTGGAATCTGGCTGAATCCGGGCCGTTCGAGAAAGATTGTTACCGGGCTGAGGACCAGGTGGAGGTGCTTGGTGTGCGGAATGAGCGGAAGAAATGCGAGAAGCGTCAGGGTGTGGATCCACCAGAGTGCAGCACCTGCAGGGGAGTTTTCAGTGGCCCACCAGCTCGGGATATAGGTGACCATCAGGATGAAGATGAGCAGGGCGATGATGCCCGATTCGTAAGAGAGCGGGCCTAGCCAGATGGGCCGGATGACGAAGCGTCGAAACGCGAGGGCGGCAATCGAAACGGCGCAGGCTGCCGCAAAAGCGAAAGCCAACCAGAAATAAAATCGGCCGAAAGTCCCATGCTTATCCATAAAAGGCAAGCCGAATCCGGTTGCGACATGATTCAAAGTGACGAGCGCAAATGCACCGAAGGCCCAAAATACAAAGGCATGCGCAATCCCAGGTAGCGGGCGTTCCTTGATTACTTTCGCCTGGCAGACGACTTCCCAGAAGAAGCGGAACGCACGGTTCCCCAGCGAGCCTAAATGAAAATCGGGATCAGGGCGCGCCGCGAAAATGTGCCTGAGTACTCTGTTGAAGCGCACAAAGAAAAGCGATATCGCGACAATGATGAGAACAGAAAGCACCAGCCTCAGGGCAAGAGTAGAGTGGAACTCCATAATTTACAAAAACGGGCTTCTTTATGCGGCTCAAAGAGGCGAAAGGGCCGACCGTTTAGTAGCATGAAGAAACGTGAGATACGTCATTTCAGGAGCCGCAGGCTTTATTGGATCACACCTGTGTGAGCGTCTGTTGGACGACGGGCACGAGATTATTGCTCTCGACAATTTGATCACCGGTCACCTAGAGAATATTGAGCACCTGCTCGAGCGCCCGGGCTTTCAGTTCGCGAATTTCGACGTAACACACCCAATCGAACATCCCGAAATTACAAGATCTCCGGTGCAACGGGTCATGCATCTGGCC
>JAFAUR010000620.1 GCA_019243205.1 Acidobacteriaceae bacterium
ACACGATCTATCCTGAAGTCACGCTCAGTCGGCAATGCAACGCAACGGATCCCGCGGAACAATCTTGTTCTCCACGAGCGGAGGGGAGTTCTTCAGCAAGCCGTCTGGCCTCCGGCACGAATGGGCTGTAGATAAGCAACGAGCTAACTGAAAAATCTCAACAGCTGCGTGGGCCTGCGGCGGCTAACGTTGCACATCGTAGACGTAAATGGCGGCAGCCTGCGATCCTTGCCGCCTCGCTGCGACGAACAGCGAATGTGTCGCCAGAGAGAAAAAACTCGTCCGGGCACCCTTTCTTGTTGGAATAGTCGCGATCTCGTTGTAATGATCTGGACTCAACTGTTGGAAAACCGAAATTCTGCCCTCGCCATCAGTAGCATAGATTCGCGTTGTCGCAGCGTCATAGAAGACGTCGTCACAATCTCCGACCGTCGACCACTTGCCAATAATGTGACCTGACTCGGCATCCAAAACTAGGAGCCGTGCTGGTCGGCGGCACACGACGAAAATGCGGTGGTCCACCTCGTCTAGTGCCATCGGAAAATTCTCAAACGCATCATCAGTGGTCCACGTAGCGATCACCGACCTCGCTTTCTTATCAACCACCGCAATCTTGCGGGACTCGGGAAGGTTCACGAAGATCCTGGTTCCGCGTGGCTCCAAGCGGAATGACTCAGGATGAGCATCAAGTGGTATGTCGCCTATCCTAGTGCCCTTTTCGTCAACGGTGGCGAGAGCGCCACTCCCGCAACCCACATAGATTTTGCGCTCTACGTCGTCCCAGCGGATGTTGTCCGCGTCATCTCCCAACTTTATGCCGGCCACGGCTTGTATAAGGTTCCATCAAAAATGCGGAGCGTGCCATCGTCGCCGTCTGCGACGTACAAACGATTCGGGGCCGACAAATACAGGATGCCTTGCGGCTCATGCAGGCCGGAGATCGTGTGAACGCGCTTGCCTTGATTGATATCGATGACCTCGACCGTGTTGTTGCCCAGCGCGGCCACGAATAGCCGCCGACTCTGCGCATCAAAAAACATGTGATCAATTCGCCCCTGGACATCGGGCATTGAAATGGTTTTTTCGAGCCGCAGCGGCTGGTTTGATTGTGCGTGATCAAGCGCTGCCCAGGCGAGCAGAAGTGCTGCTTGCGATAACGGTTCGCTCATCATTGTTCTATCCGCCAAGCTGATACCGTTGACCAACTCTTCAATTGCTGCATTGCCCAGGCGGTGGACTTGTCTTTATGGCAATCCGTGCAGGGGTTGGGAATCTTATACCTGTCTGTCATCGCCGGGCTGATAAATCGAAAGGTGTGGCTCCGGACGTTTACATCGGCGATGGTCTGTTCAATGCGTGGCATGTGACAGGCGACGCACTCGTTGCCTGGGCTTCCAATCTTGTGATGCGTATGTTCTTCAATGGCGCTGGTGTGCGGTCCGTTCGGTGAACCAGGTCCGTGACATTCGAGGCAGATGACGTTTGCCGGCTTAATCAGTAATGCGTCGTTCGCGGTGCCGTGAACGTCATGGCAACTGGAGCACTTCACACCGCGCTCATACATGACGCTCTGTGCGAAATCGTTACCTTGCATGCGGTTCTTGTGAGCTGTGCCGTCTGCAAAGTGCATGAAAGTCGTCTCGCCCAATTTATGGTCTTCGAGCTTCCAGTGATCCTGTAGTTTCTCGCCCACCTGAAATCCCACTGGCCAGTCGTAGTACTTGTCTTCAATTGGATTTTGAAGGGGCTGCCCTTGCGAGTGGCATTGGATACACGTGTCATTCGCTTGCACAGAGTCAAGCCGGGCCGGGTTGACGATATTCACAAGGGACGGGTGCGCTGCATGCTCGCTACCTGGGCCGTGGCATTTTTCACAGCCAACGTTCCATTCCGTCACTGTCTTTTTCTGAATGTCGTAGTTGACCGAATGGCAGCCATCACACAGGGGTCCCGTCGGGCGCTTCATATTATCTGGAGGGTACAGAGGAGCCCACCAGTCCGTTCCGTTTCTCACGAAGTACGGTCGCCAGATCTGGTGCGCAACGTCCCATTGTGCTGGAAGGACGAAATAATCATCGCCAACTTTCTTGAAATAACGTTGTTTCCACCTGCTTCCGTAAACGAAGGCGATATCGTCCTTTTTGAAAGTCACGAGCGGGTCGGGTTTTGATAGATCCGGAAGAATTGCGTTCGGATACTTCTTGGGATCCCGCACCACGTTGGCCATCCGCGTCGTCTCCCAACGCCCATAGATCTGGGGATGACATGTTTTGCAAGTGGTCGAACCCACGTACTGCCGCCGTGCAGTGCTGGGTTGGGCAACTGGAGGCCCTGCTTGAGCGAAGACGAAGGGCGACATGGTACAAGTCCCACACGTAAAAATGAGGAACAACCTCGAAACGAGCATGCAAGCCCTTCCCGGTTGTCAGTCTACACGCGCAACCTGGAGAATTGCTGAGTTTCCATTTCGGCTCTGATTGCGGACCATGGCCGCAATGTAATATTTGCCAGTGCTGATCCCAGGGGTGTGAGCGGTTCGCAACCGATTTGTAGTGTTTGCCTAGTGTCGAATACTACCGGGTAGTCCGGAAGTGTTGGGGAATGCTTCGTGTCCCGCATCGAGACGGATTAGCAAATACTTGGCCGTATCTCGCGGGTAATCTCTACAACGAAAGACTTCCGCACAAGATTGTAAGCACTTCACGGTCTTTTCCGGTTGCCCGATTAAAACAGTTACCGAAGGGAGAAGCGGCGGCGGCCACCTCGTAGGGGTCATGAAATTGACGTAGACTCGATAGAAAGTGGCCACGCTGTTGCTCTCGACAGCGCAACCGGCACGAAGTATGGAGCATCAGTTCCCCGCGGTGACGGGGCAGCGATCCCAGAATCACTTCCGCAGTGAAAGCTATATGTGGAAAGGAGCTCTGAAAATGCGGTGTCTCAATCTTC
>JAFAUR010000800.1 GCA_019243205.1 Acidobacteriaceae bacterium
CCACGGCGGTCACGGTCCAGACGAATGTCCATCCGTTACAGTGGAACATCGGCAAAGTCCAAAGGTACCGGTCGGTTGTGCTCATCGGAACATGAACCAGAGTTCCGATTACATTCATGTACGCGTTGCGGTGCGTGATCATCACGCCTTTGGGTCTGCCGGAAGTGCCGCTTGTGTAATTGATGGTCAGCAGATCGTTTTCCTGCACGTCGGCGGCAGCGAAAGAAGGCGAGGATTCCTGAAGCAGCTTCTCGTAGTTAAGCCAACCGTGTCGCTCGGTATTCAATGCGATGAACTGTTCAACGTGCTTCAGTTGGGGACGAATGAGGTCGACGGCGTCCAGGTAATCGTAATCCGCGCATACTACTCGAGCCCCACTGTGATTGATGAGGTACGCGAAGTCGTCCGCGGTGAGCCGATAGTTGATGGGCACGAGCACAGCGCCTATCTGCGGGACCGCGTTGAAGGATTCGAGTTCAGCACGAGTATTTGGCGCGATATAGGCCACTCGATCGCCCGGACGCACACCGAAATGCTGTAGTGCCGCTGACCAGCGGTCGCATCGATCAAAGAACTGTCCATAGGTGTAGCTCAAACCTTCGTCGATCACAGCCTCGAGACCGTGGTACAACTTGCGGGCTCGACGGACGAATTCAAGTGGTGTTAAGGCGATTTGCATTTCGATATCCCGTGCGTTTATATCTCAGTGGTGGAGTTTACTGCGGTTGTGCAACTCTTCGCAAGTCACGGGAGCCATCGCTGGTCTTGGGCCACCAACTGGAAGTCTCCGAGATCATGGGCGTATGTGACCGGACGATACCGCGGATTCGCGAAGCGAGATCAAGAGCACGGCTAGCACGCATTGTTTGCCAGACGCGACGGAAGCGAACCTATCTGCGCGTGCCGAGGGAGACCGTTGAGCGCGTGCTAGCACTCTATCGCGACACTTACTTTGATATGCCGTGCGTCACACGTATGCACGAAGCTTCACCTGGTGAAAGGTAACGTCCAGCCAGAACTCCTTGTCGCCTACTTGAACCCGGCACTGCCTCCGGTGAACGCGAGACCGAACAAAGGCACCAGCTCACAGTCCCCGAAGATGCTCCAGAAGCCCGCGTTCCGGATGGAAGTCGTCTGTTCGAAACGAGGCGCCTCACGTTCCAACTGGCCTGCTTGCGTCGGTTCCCTTTAAACGCAAGCGCTGGTTGTCTCAGTGACGGTGTCAGGCAAGATGCAGTTGCGCGACATCTGAATACCGAGCCGCTGCATACGGCTCAGAAGTGTTGAGCGCTTTATCCTCAAACGAGCGGCGGCTCCGTTCGGGCCTGAGATGACCCAGTTCACTTGCTCAAGTGCACGCAATATCTGACTGCGCTGGATGTCGTGGAGCGTATCGTCAAGGCTTGTGTCAGTCGGCTGGCTAATTTCCGGATCCGTGTGCGCCTCGGAATCCTCGAGGGCAATCGTCAGGACCGGCCCCTTTGATTTGATTACCGCCCGCTCGATAACATTTTGAAGTTCTCGAATGTTCCCCGGCCAGCCATACCGAACCAAAGAGTCCATTGTTTTCGACGGTATACTCTCGATCCTGCCGCCGTTACGCTCGCTGAATTCCCAGACGAAGTGCCAAACCAGCATAGGAATGTCCTCCGGCCGTTCCCGTAAAGCTGGAACTCTAATTGGAAAGACATTCAGCCGGTAATACAAGTCCGATCGAAACTTGGTCTTTTCGACCATTGATTTCAGATCCCGATTCGTTGCGGCAACCAGGCGGGCATTCGTATAAAGAGTGCGCGTGCTGCCCAGGCGCTCGAATTCCCGTTCCTGCAGAACCCGTAACAGCTTTGGCTGCAGCTCCAGCGGAATTTCACCAATTTCATCGAGGAACATCGTGCCGCCGTGCGCCAATTCGAATCGCCCCACGCGCTGCGTGACCGCGCCCGTGAAGGCTCCCTTTTCATGACCGAACAGTTCGCTCTCGAGCAAACCCGTAGGAATCGCCGCGCAGTTCAGCTTTATAAAAGTCTTCGACTTGCGCGGGCTGAGATTGTGCACGGCCCGAGCAATCAATTCCTTGCCGGTCCCAGTCTCTCCATGAATCAATACGGTGCAATCTGTCGGCGCCACCGTCTCAATTTCTTCGAGAACCAGGCGCAGGGCTTGGCTCCTGCCAACGATCTCGTCGAACTGGGGTTCGCGGCGAATCTCTCTTGCAAAAGGAACGGTTCGTAAGGCGGACCCCTTCTTCAGCGGGTAGATTGGGGCGGCTCCCGACATTTCAGATTGCTGTACTCCGGCAACGTCCATCATGTCTAGTTCTCCTCTTGTCCGGTGAGAGATCGCGTAAGACCAGAGTGCCTGGTTCGTGAAACCCACTCGCGTAGATAACTGGGACAGTTCCGCAGTTCGACTCCGCCAGCTTCGCTAGCCGCAAGAAGTTTTACCGCTTGACGATCCACGAGATTTACCTCCTGGAGGTCGAGCGCCACAGTTTCTTTCTCTCGTCCGAGGACTTCTTTCAGGGTGTCTACATGAGTTCCCTGAATCCCGCCAATCACCCGCAAAACCACGGAATTGTTTGATTCAAGAAGGCGTTCGATTTTGCAGCTCATGGCCGGACTCCGGAGGTAGGGAAGCAACCTGTTGGCCAGAAGCTAGAACGCTTGAGTATAAACGAGATAGTCCAGAAACGACGAGACTGTCAATTCCGCCAATCTCGGCAATCTCGCCACTTTCGCCACCGAGTCGACACTTATAGCTAGCGCGAACCTCCGCTGCGGAATTTGAATTGACTCTTATTGATTTTCAGAGCTCGAATCCTGGACTCAAGAGTGGACCGCGGAACCCGAAGCTTCGCAGCCGCACCCGCCGGCCCCGAGACCCGGCCTCTGCTTTCGGCTAGCGCTGCCTCAATCATGTCCCTCTCTTCACGTTGTCGCGGCGCGGGAACAGGGTGGAGCGCTTCGATGGGAGACAGCCGTTCATCCGACTCTTGGGATAACCAGGACGCATCGACCCGCAACGTATCACCGGTAGTCAGAATCACCGACCGTTCAATCACATTCTGCAGTTCCCGGACGTTCCCGGGCCACTTATAAGACTGGAACAGTTCCAGCGTTTTCTTGTTGATGGACCTAATATTTTTCCCTGCGCGGGTTGCGTACCGTTGCACGAAGTACTCGACCAGCATCAAGATGTCATCCGTACGCTGTCGGAGCGGTGGCACCTCGATGGGAAACACGTTCAAGCGGTAGAACAGATCTTGTCGAAAAGCCCCGTTCGCGATGGCGGTGCTGAGATCGCGATTCGTGGCCGCGACCAAGCGGACGTCGACCTTGATCGTCTGGGTGCCGCCAACTCGTTCGAACTCCCGTTCCTGTAGCACCCTAAGAAGCGCGACTTGTGTATCGAAGGGAAGTTCACCGACCTCGTCGAGAAAAATTGTTCCGCCGTCTGCTAATTCGAACCGACCGATGTGGCGCTGTGTCGCTCCAGTAAACGCCCCTTTTTCGTGACCGAACAGCTCTGAAGAAATCAGGGATGGCGCGAAAGTAGCACAGTTGACGCTGATGAACGCGCGCGCAGATCTCTGGGAACTCTTGTGAATCGCGCGGGCGATGAGCTCTTTGCCCGTACCGGTCTCACCGGTGATCAGAACTGTGGAGTCGGTTGGGGCCACTTTGCCGACTTGGGCGAGCACGGCTTCGAGTGACTTTGAAGCACCCACGATCTCCTCGAACATAGAGGCCCGAACGACTTCTTCCCGCAGCGCCAGATTCTCCTTGTAAAGCTGGTCCTTAAGTGCCTTGATCTCTTCGAAAGCTTGTTCTAAGGCCGCCCTGTTCAGATACTGCTCCGAGACATCCATTGTTGTACCGACGTATTCAAGGAGCTCGCCCGTGGGATTGAGAACGGGATGTCGCCGGGTATCGATATGCCTCACAGTGCCGTCGGGCAACACGATTCGGTATTCATCGGCGCTATCTTTTCGCTCGCGCAGAGTAAGGCTCAAGGACTCGAGTACACGATCGCGGTCCTCCGGATGAATGCGGTCGGCTACCGTTTCGAAAAGCGGCAGGCCATTCTGTGGAGCGAGCCCCCACATGCGATACATTTCCGCGGACCAATAAACATACTGCTTCGCGACGGGGTCTAACGCCCAGCTGCCCGTATGACTCAGCTTTTGCGCCTCCGTCAAATAGAATTCGCTGCGGCGGAGAGCCTTTTCGGCACGCTTGCGATCAGTGATGTCTCGTGCCAACGCGAGGGCGAAACGGCGTCCGCCAAGCGGGAAAGACCCAACACTCACCTCGACAGGAAAGATTAGGCCGTCCTTCCGGCGATGAAGAGTCTCGAACGCGATGGTCTCCCCGGCTTCGAGCCGCTTAGCCATCGCTTCCATCGTCGGGCGATCCCTACCGCAATCAAAATCAGTCGGACGCATCCCGATCAGTTCTTCCCGACTGTAGCCGAGACTCTCGGAAGCCCGCCGGTTGATGTCCACAATCTTTCCTTGCTCATCGTGCACAATCAATGCATCCGTCGCGTGGTCTACAAAAGTGCGGAACCGTGTTTCGGCGGCGCGCAACTCTTCTTCTGCCTGTTTGCGCTCTGTCACGTCGATGGCCGTCCCGATGTATTCAAGCAGTTGTCCCGCTTCGTCCAGCACCGGATGGCCGATCACGTGGAGATGTCTCAGCGCCGCGTCGGGCCGCACAATCCTGTACTCTTGATCAAGCTCCGTTTTGTCTCGAATTGAGCAGCGAAGGACTTCTTGGACCCTGGCCCGATCCTCGGGATGGACGAGGCGAGAGACCTGATCACGATCGGGCGCGTTGCTCGATTGTACTTTCAGTCCATGAATGCGGAACAGTTCCTCGGACCAATAACTGATTTCCCCGATTGCGGGATCGTAGGCCCAGCTACCCGTATGGCTCAAGATTTGCGCTTCGGTCAGATAAGCCTGACTTTGTTTTAAAGCTTGCTCTGCTCGCTTGCGATCATCGATGTCGCTACTCTTGCCGTACCACTTGACGATATTTCCCGCCTGATCGTGTAGCGGGACGTTGCGGATTAAGAGCCAGCGATACTGCCCATCCGCTCGGCGCACCCGCGCTTCCGCTTCCATCGGCGTTCCAGACGCAACCGCCTCACGCCATATCGCGACAAAATGGGGGCGATCCTCCGGGTGAACCGCAACCTCCCAACCCCAGCCGAGCCCCTGCTCCAGAGAAAGGCCGCTAAATTCTAGCCATCGCTTATTGATGAAATCGAGGGAGCCATCTGGAAGAGCGCTCCACACATATGCCGGGATGGTATCGATCGTTAGCCGCAAACGGGCTTCACTGCTCCGCAATGTCTCGTAGAGAGCTGCAAGCCGGTGCGCAGTGTCATTGAAGACGTGCCCGAGTCGAGCGAGTTCATCTTCCCCCCGCATGGCGACCCGATGCTGAAAATCACCCTGGGCGAGAGCACGAGCGCCACGCTCAAGTTCGGAAAGCGGGTCGGTAATCGAGCGGGTGGCATGCCACCCTAGCGAGACGACGACAAGCAACGTCAACAAAGCTGTGGCGGGAAGAACAACAACAAGTTGACGCCGAGCCCGGCGCACATTCTCCAGAGCTTCCGCTCGCGCCTGTGAAACTTCGCGGTCCACCTTCTGCACGAGCAATGAACTCATTTCGACCAGGTTCTGCACTTGGTCCTGGAGCCGAAGCCGGACTGCGGTCCAGTCTTTTGCGGATGCTAGTTCTACCGCAGAATCGAGCTGAGACGGTAACATGGTCCGCAGCGTTTCGAGAGCGCTCAGGATGGTCGGGTCCTGCCCCCAATCAGCCGATGAGCCGAGCAATTCCTCCGATCGCGTGACATCTTCTACGAATTTCTTTTTCAGCTCGGCAGCTTCGGTCGTGAACTGGCGATTGTCGTGAGTGCTTGCCAAGGCGCTCAAGTTCTCCCGGAAGATATCCAGATCGAGCTGGAGCCGAAGCACGGACAGTGAAGTCTGGTCGGCTTGGGCCAAACGCCTGTCAGGCGCCGCAATCCGGCTGAATTGCCAGGTCACAATGCCAGCGGCCGCCATCATTGAAAGCACGATCGCGACAAAGCAGGCCGTTAAGCGTGCCCCAATGTTTGCGTGACGGAGCCGGAATCGATCTCTGAACACGTATGGCGCACGTGTCAGCCACTCCGAAGCCGCCGCGAGCGCAGTCTCGGCCGTGCGTGTCATTTGGGACATCCCTCAGTCTTGTTGCTCAAACACTGGTCTATCTCGAACTAACGTGCACTCTCGGTGTTAACCGGTCCTTTCAGCCCCGTCATCTGTACAAGTTCCCGCTCGAGCGCGGCGGCAGCTTGGGGTGCGGTTTTCTGGCCAGTCAGCACCTGGTGAACTGACTCGTAATATACGCGAGAAATGTCGGGGTAGACTTTCCCCGTTGCGGCGGAAGGTCGCCAGGTCAATCCATTCCGAAGTATGTCCAGAACCGTCGAAAAATATGGATTTGCGGCCAGCACCTGCGGGTCTGTATAGAGGTCAGGGATAGTCGCCGGCTGAGAAGGGCTCAGGCAGCGCGTGCGCTGCTCGTCTCGCCCGCACAAAAACCGGACCAACATCGCTGCCTCGCGCGGGTGACGGGAATAGCGCGAAACACCGTATCCATTGCCCCCCAAAGTTGCAGCGGTATGCGTCCGGCCTCTGGGTAAGGGCGCGATCTCG
>JAFAUR010000896.1 GCA_019243205.1 Acidobacteriaceae bacterium
ATGGATGAACGGCGCGACTCCGAACAACATGCCCGTGAAAAGCGATACCGCGATCGTAAAGAGAAGCACGCGCCAATCGATGTGAATTTCACCGGCACGCGGCAGGCTGCCCGGATTGGTGCGCTGGATGAGCGTCAAGGCGGCCGAAGCGAGGGCGATGCCCAAAGCGCCGCCAATCATCGCTAGTAGCGCGCCTTCGGTGATGAACTGCGTCAAAAGCTGTTGCGTGGAGGCGCCGACGGCGCGGCGAACGGCGATTTCGCGCTGGCGGGCCTCGCTGCGGGCGAGGAGAAGATTCGCCACGTTCACGCAAGCGATCAAGAGCACGAACACGACCGCTCCGAGAAGCATGAGCATGGGTTTGCGAACGCTTCCAACGACTTCGTCGTAGAAGGAGTACATGGAGACGGGATGATCTGTTGGACTGAACGAATGATAGTGCGGCGAGGCCGTTTCACCCCAACGCGCCGCTAATCGGGCCATTTCGTCCCGCGCCTGGACCAGCGTGACGCCCGGACGAAGGCGACCGACCGTGTTGTAATTATGGCCGCCCCGGTTGGTGCTCTTGGGATTCAGCTGGAGCGCGGTCCAGATGTCCGTTTGATCAACTGCTTCCGGAGGGAACGAGAAATCTTTCGGCATTACGCCGATGATGGTGGCCTTCTGGGAGTTGACGTAAGTCTCGCGGCCGACCACACTCGGATCTCCAGCAAAGGATCGTTTCCAAGTTCCGTAAGAGAGCAACACCACCGGCGCGGCGCCTGGAACGTCATCCTGTGAAGTGATCAGATGGCCAAGGATCGGTTTCGCCTCGAGCAGACGCATCAGATCCGCGCTTACATACGTCGCGTTGACGCGGACGGGCTGGTCAGCGCCCGAGAGATTCGCACCGGTTGTGGCCCAGGCACCAAGGGACTGAAAAGATTTAGCCGCGTTCCTGAGATCGAAAACTTCCGGCTCCGACACCCAAAACTTGTGAAGGCCGCCGTTGGGGAACTTTGGAAATTCGGTGTAGATGCGAACCAGGCGGCTGGAATCGTGATAGGGAAGCGGCCGAAGGACCACTCCGTTGACAATGCTGAAGATGGCCGTGGTAGCGCCAATTCCAAGTGTCAGGCACAGCAGAGCCGCAACAGTGAAACCGGGCGTCCCCAGCCAGGTGCGAAAGATGTATCGGAGCATAAAACAAGCTTAAGCAAAATGGACGCCGTTCGAAGCGGTGATTCTACTCGCCTCGTTGTACGTTGACTGACGTCATCGTGACTTATCAGTCCCTATCCTGCTTCGAGTGACGTAAACGCCGAAGGCTCTCGACCGAAGGCACGAAATAATAGGAGCCGGTCAGCGGCTGGGTGTAACGCGTAAGCGAGTCTCGTGTGCCGTCTATGAGACCCGCCATGCTCGCCAGCATGCTGGAAAGCCGTTTCTGGTCAGCGCTGAATCCAACGAACACGGTGCCGTGATCATCGACGTTTCCGTACGGCATGTTGCGGCGAAAAATCTTGCCGAACTTGTCCTGGTCAGTGCGTGCGACGTGCGAGTCCGAGGCCTTGTTCTCAAGCTCGATTCCGTCAAGCTTGGTGCGTCCCATAATTCGCTCCTGCTGACTCACGGGCAGTTCCTCCCACTGCGCCGACTTGTGCTTCCATTTTTGCACCAAGAGTACGGAGCCCCCAGCGCCTGCACTGCCCTCCTTCAACAGTGCGTCGCTGGGAGCATCGAGCAGTGTTGGATTCTCCGAGCCGTCGATAAAGCCCGTAAGGTCGCGGTCGTGCCTATAAGGCCAGCTTGAGGTTTCCTCACCTAACGACGCCAGCCCGGCCAAATGATGGATCACGGACCGAGCCATGTCGAAGACAACGTCGTACGCGCTGCCTGAAAGCCAAACTAGCGCATCGTGCTGAGTGGCCGGAATCACAAATCCGTCTGGGCCCTGAATGTCCTCATTGAAGCCAGCTACGTTTGCAGGGATGTCCTGCGGAACAATCTCGCGCCACAGTTCTGGGCGAAAGCCTATGACGAAGTTCACGCCACCTGTTGTAGTTCGCGGTTCGCGAATAGCCGAAATGGTGCTGGCGAACCCGCTGCGCTTCTTCGCGTCCAGAATGTCGAACTCCAGGTACGCGTGAGACGACGTCCCGAGAGCGAAGATCCCAGATTGCGGTGTGTTCATCCTGGGGAGTATAGTAGACTACCGCGTCCCGCTTCGCACTCTACGCGTCAGCGGATCAAGCCGGACTTCCCGGGAGTAATCTCCTAGAACTCCTCTGGTGCAAGGTCGCTAGGGCGGACTTTCGACCGAGCGGATCCAGGGATCGAGAACAATGGGCTTTCAGGCACCCCTTCCTCCAGGCCCAAGCTTGCCACGGCAACAGTCAGCTACATCGAGGCAAAAGAGCACGTTTGGCTTTGCGAACCAAACGACAACTGTCCCGCGAATGTACGGATACGCCTTCAGTTTCAAATCACGCGGCTCAGAACAACAAAGTCCCGGAACATACTGCAACTCCGGCGGCTGCCTATGCCTTCTTTAAACGAGGATCGACCTTCCAGACACGCTTCGACTCCGGATCAGCCAGCGGTCCGGCGACTCTTGGCGTCCCGGCGGTCTTACCAAGAATGTCGTGGTCAATCCCGTTTATCGCGCTAACCTTCGGCAACGGCTGCGAGCTATTGATCGACAACTCCAGCTTGTCCGGGTCAAAGCTCACCTGCACATCGGCCACGACTGAGTTCTTGTCCCAGCCAAACTTCGATCGCCAGACCGCCAGGCTGAACCACTGCTTCTGTTCGCCCGTGAAGAACCCTTGGAAGTCGTTAGGCAGCGATGCATACACGTTGCCGTCGGCCTCGTT
>JAFAUR010000932.1 GCA_019243205.1 Acidobacteriaceae bacterium
CCGCCGTTACCTACAGCACTTCACTTTGGAAGAAATGGTTGCAAGAACAATACAGGTCTACACGGACGTTGTCGCTGAGCGCGCGGCTCCGAGTAACGACGTTGCCTTTAAACAGAAAACGAAATTATCGCGCGACCGCTATGGACCTGTCCACGAGCCCGGCCGGAAGTAGGAGAGGTGACCACCAGGTCGAGGTCTGGATCGTTGACCTGAGTGTCGCGTCAGACGTTGGAGGCATTCCCGAATCCGTCGTGGACAGCCAGACGGGCCTTCTCGTCCCTCTGGGAAACGGTGACGCACTCTGCGCGGCTCTTGCGTCGCTGATTGTAAACCCGGCGCTGCGGAAACGGTTGGGTGACGCCGGGCGCCGCCGTTACCTACAGCACTTCACTTTGGAAGAAATGGTTGCAAGAACAATACAGGTCTACACGGACGTTGTCGCTGAGCGCGCGGCGCCGAGTAACGACGTTGCCTTTAAACAGAAAACGAGATTATCGCGCGATAGCTATGGACCCGTCCACGAGCCCGGCCGGAAGTAGGAGAGTTGAGCACGGTGTCGACGTCTGGATCGTTGACCTGAGTGTCGCGTCAGAGATAGTTACAAAAGCTCAAAGGTTTCTTGCGCCGGATGAAATCAAACGAGCCAATGCCTTTCGATTTCAAGACCTGAGAGATCGATATGTTATCGCGCACGCCGTTCTCCGTTGCCTTTTGAGCCGGTCCGTAGGTATTTTGCCCGAGACGCTGTGTTTCATTGTCGGGAAAAATGGCAAGCCGGCGCTCGCGCAGTTTCCGAGGTTGCGATTCAGCCTGTCGCATTCGGAAGCACTGGCGGCCTTTGCGATCACCGCTGATTGTGAAGTTGGTATTGACCTTGAATACGTCAAGTGTGTGCCCGATGCCGCGCGGGTTGCTTCCAGTTTCTTCTGCCCGGCAGAACAAAGCGAACTGGCAAGAATACCGAAACACAGTTTCCTGCAAGCGTTCTATACCACTTGGGTGCGCAAAGAAGCTTACGTGAAAGCCGTCGGAGCTGGGCTCGCGATATCACTGGACAGTTTTCGCGTTTCCCTCCTTCCCGATGCACCAGCCAAACTTCTGGCTGCCGCCAACGATGACGTGGATGCGTGGGCCTTACATTCGTTGCCAGTGAATGCCGGCTACGTTGGCGCAGTAGCATATCGCGATCGGACGCGACAAATGTCCGTTTTGCAAAGCACAACCGCCGCCCGAATTCTCACCTGAACGCGTCTGCAGGCGCACTCCGTTTCGAGGACTAAGCTCGGCTGCGCTTCACGCCTGGAAGTCAACTGCGGCAGTGTCTCTGAGTATCTGCGGATAAACACAATCCTTAGAAAGCCTTTAGCTGGCCTTTAGACCGTTACCAGTACAGTGAGAACGGAGATGGATAGGGCCCTGTTCTAACTGCTTATGGCTGACGTGTCATTCATCGTTATTGCATTGTTGTTTTTTCTTTTGGCTTGGGGCTTTACAAAGGCCTGCGATCGCCTTTGAGGAGATGGTATGGACTATGTCATCGGCGGAATTACAACCGCACTTTTGTTCGCATATCTGGTTTACGCGCTGCTGAAACCTGAAAAATTCTGAAGACTTCGAGGGAGACGTTATGACGCCCAACGGTTGGCTGCAGATTACAGCTTACTTTTTGATCATCCTTGTCGTGACAAAGCCCATGGGGCTCTACATGGCAAGGCTTTTCGAGGGTAAGAAAACGTTCATGCATCCCGTGTTGCGCCCGCTCGAAGTGATGTTCCACAAACTGGTCGGAGTTAAAGAAACGGCCGAACAGCGTTGGACGCAATACACCGCGTCGCTTCTGGCGTTCAGCATCTTCAGTTTCCTATTCGTTTATTTGCTGCAGAGGCTGCAAGGGATCTTGCCGTTGAATCCCCAGGGGTTTGGGAGCGCGCAGGTCACACCGGATCTCGCCTTCAACACGGCCGTGAGCTTCGTCACGAACACGAACTGGCAGGCGTACATCCCGGAATCGACACTTAGCTATTTGGTGGAGATGGCCGCGTTGACCGTCCAGAATTTTGCCTCCGCCGCCGCCGGAATAGCCGTCGCCATAGCAGTCACGCGTGGCTTTGCGCGCCAGCAGGTGAACGGCTTGGGAAATTTTTGGGTCGACCTGACTCGCGCAACTGTGTACATTCTGCTGCCTCTTTCATTCATCGCTGCTCTCATATTTTGCGCGCATGGTGTGATTCAGAACTTCCATCCGTATACGGTTGCAAAAACGCTCGAGGGCGCAAAGCAGGTGATCCCTCAAGGTCCTCTAGCTTCTCAAGAAGCGATCAAGATGCTAGGTACAAATGGGGGCGGCTTCTTTAACGCGAACTCGTCTCATCCGTTTGAGAATCCGACACCGCTTACAAACCTGTTGCAGATGTTTTTAATTTTCCTGATTCCCGCCGGCCTGACCTACACCTTTGGCGCGATGGTCGGTGACCGGAGGCAGGGATGGACGCTCTTTTCCACTTGCGCTGTCATGTTTTTGGCCGGCGTGCTCGTATGTTACTGGGCGGAGCAAAAGGGTAATCCCACGTTCGCGAAACTAGGCGTCCAAGCCGAAGCTAGTGCAACGCAATCCGGCGGCAACATGGAAGGTAAGGAGACGCGCTTTGGGATCGCTGCTTCGACGCTGTTTGCCACGATCACCACGGATGCCAGTTGCGGGGCCGTCAATGGTATGCATGACAGCTTTACGCCACTTGGCGGTCTCGTACCGCTTTTCAATATACAGACCGGTGAGGTGATCTTCGGCGGCGTAGGGGCAGGATTATACGGTCTGCTTCTGTACGCGATTCTCGCCGTCTTTATTGCTGGGCTGATGGTAGGGAGAACTCCGGAATACGTCGGCAAAAAAATTGAAGGAAAGGAAGTGAAGATGGCCATGATCGCCTTGATCGCCACTGCATTGAGCATTCTTGTGTTTGCGGCCATTTCTTCCGTTGTTCAATTTTCGTCACCGACAAAGGATGCCAAAGGTCAGCCTGTGCCGCATAGCTATTGGAACCCTCCTGGAGCCGCTGTCGCGAATACAAATAATCCCAGCGCTCACGGATTCAGTGAAATTCTGTACGCGTATTCGAGCGGAACCGGAAACAACGGCAGCGCGTTTGCCGGCATTAATCCAAACACGCCTTGGTACAACCTCACCATCGGCCTTGCGATGCTGATAGGCCGTTTCTTTTTCTTGATCCCACTGCTAGCTGCCGCCGGGAGCCTCGCGGTCAAAAGGAGGGTTGCCGAAACTGTCGGTACGCTGCCGACGCACGGGCCGCTGTTTGTGGGTTTCCTCGTCGGAACGGTCATTCTGGTCGGCGCACTTACATTCTTCCCTGCACTGGCACTTGGTCCAATCGTCGAACACTATTTGATGCTAGACGGCAAGCTGTTCTCTCTTCTGCTGTTTCCCCTGTGGAGCTAGATGATGGCTATTCTTCAAACACCTCCTTCGCAAACGAGCCCTTCAAAGTTACCGGTAGGAGCGTCCTCGGAAGATCTTACTTCGCTACTTCCGACGAGGTTAGTTCGTGCGCGGCCTTTATTTGACCCGGAGATTGTGGGCCGAGCGACAAAAGATTCATTTATCAAACTAAATCCGTTGACGCTGCTGAAGAATCCGGTCATGTTTGTCGTCGAAGTCGGTGCCGCTCTCGTAACGATCTTTTTGCTACGGGATGTCTTCACAGGAATTACTGGAAAACAAGGGTTCGAGCTGCAGATTGCTTTGTGGCTCTGGTTCACAGTACTGTTTGCGAACTTTGCCGAGGCTATGGCGGAGGCGCGCGGCAAAGCGCAAGCCGATACACTGCGCAAGACCAAGACTGATTCGATGGCAAATCGCCTGTCGAACGGAAAACTTGAAGTCGTTCCCGCGTCTAAGTTACGCGCCGGCGACATCGTGATCTCAAACGCAGGCGAGGTGATCCCGGGTGACGGAGAAGTCATCGAAGGCATAGCGACCGTTGATGAGTCGGTTATTACAGGTGAGAGCGCGCCTGTTATTCGTGAATCCGGAGGCGACCGGAGCGCAGTAACGGGCGGCACGAAGGTTCTTTCCGATCAGGTAACAATTAAAATCACCTCGAACCCAGGCGAGACGTTTTTGGACAGAATGATCGCACTCGTTGAAGGCGCTGAGCGGCAGAAGACGCCGAATGAGATTGCACTGAATATTTTGATTGCCGGTTTGACACTGATCTTTCTTTTAGCCGTGGCGACACTCGATCCCTTCGCGAGTTACTCGGTAAACGCTGCCGGGGCAGGTACCGTGCCTACCATCGCTGTTTTGGTCTCATTGCTGGTCTGCCTTATTCCAACCACAATCGGTGGTCTTCTCTCCGCCATAGGAATCGCAGGGATGGATCGCGTGATGCAACATAACGTGCTGGCGATGAGCGGAAAGGCAGTGGAAGCATCGGGCGACGTGAACACGTTACTTCTCGACAAGACCGGCACGATCACACTCGGCAACCGTCAGGCTGTCGAGTTTATCGCTTTCGCGGGCATTTCGGAGGAGGAGCTTGCTGATGCGGCCCAACTGGCCAGCCTGGCAGACGAAACCCCCGAAGGGCGTTCCATCGTCGTGCTTGCAAAAGAGAAGTACGGGCTTCGCGGGCGCGAAGTCGCGCAGCACGAAGCAAACTTCATTCCTTTCTCCGCATATACACGGATGAGTGGTGTGAACATCGACGATCGGATGCTGCGTAAAGGAGCAAGCGGCGCGATTGCTCAATTCGTTAAGGAACTGGGCGGTACGGTGCCCGGGCAATTTGAAGAAACATCGGACCGGATCTCCCGCAGCGGTGGCACACCTTTAGCGGTGGCTGACTCCTCCCGCATTCTCGGCATCATTCACCTGAAGGATGTCGTCAAGGGTGGCATGAAGGAGCGCATCGGGCAGCTTCGAAAAATGGGCATCCGCTCGGTCATGATCACCGGAGACAACCCGCTCACGGCGGCAGCGATTGCTGCCGAAGCCGGTGTGGACGACTTTCTGGCGCAAGCTACGCCCGCAGACAAGCTCGACTACATTAAACGTCAACAACGCGAGGGGCGTTTGGTCGCCATGACAGGCGACGGAACGAATGACGCCCCCGCCCTGGCGCAAGCAGATGTTGGATTGGCTATGAACACCGGCACCATGGCGGCGAAGGAAGCGGGTAACATGGTTGATCTCGATAGCAATCCGACCAAGCTGATTGAAGTAGTTGCCATCGGAAAACAGTTGCTCATCACGCGAGGAGCGCTAACCACGTTCTCGATTGCAAATGACGTGGCGAAGTATTTTGCAATCATCCCGGCGATGTTTATGGCAACGTATCCCGCCTTAGGGCGGTTCAACATTATGGGTTTGCATACGCCACAAAGCGCGGTTCTCGCTGCTGTGATTTTCAATGCCTTGATTATCATCGCGCTTGTGCCGCTCGCGCTTCGCGGTGTAAAATACCGGCCCAGCAGTGCGGCGTCTTTGCTAAGACGAAATGTGCTGATCTACGGAATCGGCGGAATTATCGCGCCGTTTCCTGGCATTTGGTTGCTCGACCAGTTATTGGTCCTGTTTCGCCTCGCTTGAATGAGCCAGATAAGGGAATAACATGTTACAACAACTTGCTCCGGCCTTGAAAATGACTGTGGTGCTTACCGTACTCACTGGTCTCGTTTATCCAGGCGTAATTACGGGCCTCTGCGAGTTAATGTTTCGGCATCAAGCGAATGGAAGTCTGATCGTGCAGAATGGCACGGTCATCGGCTCCTCATTGTTGGGACAAAACTTTACGCGGCCTGAATACTTTCATCCGCGCCCTTCGGCTGCCGGAAACGACGGCTACGATCCATTGGCCTCTGGTGGCTCCAATCTCGGACCGACCAATCAAAAGCTGTACGATCGCATCAAGACCGCCGCAGAACAGTTTCGCAAGGAAAACCCGGCGTATTCCGGGCCAATTCCGGCGGACGCTCTTACCGCCTCGGGCAGCGGCCTCGATCCGGACATCAGCATTGCTAATGCACGGGTACAAGCTGCGCGCGTTGCGAACACCCGCGGTACGAGTGTGGAGCGAATCGAAGGCCTTCTCGACTCGGCGATAGACGGCCGCGACTTGGGATTCCTCGGCGAACCGCGCGTAAATGTTTTGAAGCTCAATCTTGCACTCGACACGCGTTTTCCGAAGCGCTAGCGGATGCATTCTGATTTTCCCGCTTCGGCGTTATTCAGCTCGGACAACAAAAATAACGTGGTGTCCAGCCAATCTCAGCTTCTTCGCCAGACGGTGTTCACGTGTTGGCCATGCCCGTCGTTTGCGTCCTCCGATCAGCACTACCGATTGACGGTAGAGGGCGTGTGCAATCCCTAGATAGCGATCTCTGCAGAGACGCACATCAATCCAGGTTTGGGCGCTCCCGGCAAGAGAAACAGTGCGAAAATACCGGACAGTGAATTCCGGATCCACTGAGGGACGATCCAGCGGAAGTGGGTAGGGGACTACCTGCGGAACCACGATCCGTATGCGCGCGTTGAGTCCTTGGGCAAGTTCGCCCGCGCGCCGCAAAGCCGCCAGAGTGGCTGAGACTGTCGTAAATACCACGGTTAGCGACAGCCGGCGCGATCGTTCTTGCTCGTCCGGCGGTGTGCAAGGAAGGAGAACAGAAGCTCCATTGTCCTTGGCACCGTATCTACTCACGTGAGACTCGCTCTTAAAGAATAAGGAGCACGCGCTAAGCAGCGGCTTAAGGTTGGCTAAAAATTAACTAAAGATCCAGAGCAAAACGGTATCCAACTCGCAGCTCTGTGAGTAGATGGCGCGGGCTGCTGGGGTCGCGCTCGATCTTCTTCCGAATTTGGTTTACGAACACGTGCACATACTCGATTTCATTGCCGTAATCAGGCCCCCATACGGCTTGCAATAACTTGCCATGCGGGATCGTCACGTTTGGGTGGGTCGCGAAATAATATAGCAGGTCAAATTCTTTCGGAGTAAAACGGACATCTTGACCGGAAACTGAGACGTGGCGCGTTGCGACGTTGATTTCGATATCGTCAAACCGAATGATTCTCGGGCCATTAAATTGCGAAAACGGAGCTCGCCGTAAATGGGCGCGGATGCGCGCTAGTAATTCAGGCATGCTGAAAGGTTTGGAAACGTAGTCGTCCGCACCGGCATCGAGTGCTGCCACTTTATCGGACTCCGTGTTTCTGACCGTCAACATGAGGATTGCGATATCCGAAGTTCGACGTATTTCCCGGCACGCCTCCAATCCGCTCATGCCAGTCAGGTTTACGTCAAGAAGAATGAGGTCGAACCGTTCCTGCCGCAGCTTCACGAAGCATTCTTCTGCGGATTTCACGTCTCCCACAAAGTAGCCTTCGGCCGCTAAAGCGGTTTTGAGCACGCGACGAATCTGTGGCTCGTCATCAACCACCAATATGCTTCCTGTCATGTGGTTTGTTGAGGTCTGGTTACTGGAAGCTCCCGAAACATCAGCGTCGGCACGGTAAACGAAAACTGTGCTCCCTTATTAAGTTCGCTCGTCAGCCAAAGCCGGCCGCCATGGGCTTCAATAATCTCGCGCGCAATCGGTAGGCCCATTCCGGTCCCGGGAATCCGCGTCCGAACTTCGCGGCCACGGTAAAACTTTTCAAAAACTAAATTCTGTTCTGTCCTGGGTATGCCCGCCCCGACATTGAAAATGTGAATAATGATGCCATCACTCTGTTTCTCCGCCGTGATCTCGATTTGGGAAGAAACCGGAGAATACTTTACAGCGTTGTCCAGCAGCTGACGTAACGCCAATTCTGTTAGCCGGCGGTCAACTTCAATAGGTGGAAGATTTTGTTCAATCTTTAAATCGAGCACTCGTCCATCACATAACTTTCGTAACTGCGCGATAGCGGAGTAAATCAATTTGTCTACAGAGCAGAGTTCCCTCTGCAGTCTAACGGGATTCGTCGCGATTCGTGCGAGTTCGATTGCCTCCGTAACCAAGCCATTCAGGTGGTCCGCCTCTTCATCTACCACTGTCAACATGTCGCGTTCCGCCGCGTCCAAGGCTTTGCGAGAAAGGACCGTGGTGGCCGCCGCCTTTATGGAAGTGAGTGGAGTTTTGAATTCGTGCGCAAACGCATCAAGCAGTATCGATTTAAGCTGCTCATTCTGGCGGGTAGCGTCCGCACGGTCGGCCAGTTCTTGTGCTCGCGCTCTCTCGATAGCGATCGCGACAAGTTGCGCAATCGCCTGAAGCGCGATTTCTGAGACGCTGCTATTCCCGGCGATACCGAGGCTGCCCAGGCAAGGCCCTCCCAAGCGCACCGGCACAATGAGCACGCCCGTGTCATCATTTCGCCGTGGCAGACCTGTTCTCGCGACCTCGCGGAGAGCGGCTTCTTCCAATCGCGAATTCGAGCTCGTGATACTGCAAACCTTCTCAGATTGACGATCATAGAACGCCACTTCTTCTACCAAGAATAATTCACTGATCTTCTGCGTGATTTGATTGGCCAATGTGTCTGCCGGATTGCCCAGCATTAAGGCCCTGCTGAAATCGTACATTCGCTGCAGTTCCCGTTCGCGCTCGGCCGCCTCTCGTGCTTTCCGGCGAGCGCTCGAAGAAAGATGGCTGGCTGTGATCGCGGTCACTAGAAAGACAACCAGCGCGATCCAGTTTTGAGGGTCTGCGATCGTTAGAGTGCCAACAGGCGGCAGAAAGAAAAAGTTATAGGCGAGCATGCTCACAACCGAGGCGGTGATCGATTCAGTCAAACCCGCTTTCGCAGCAAGCCCTAAAATCAACAACAGATACGAAAGCGCCGCGGTGGGACTATTGACGTGCAGCAGCCGAAAATCAATGGCTGTAAGAACCGCGATGGCGCTGAGTACGCCGCTAATGCGGAAGGAGATTTGAAAGAAGTGTTTCGAGCGTTTCAAACCTACTACATTCTCGCCTAGCTCGGATTTCCGCTCTCAGCAGTAGCTCGAGCCTCCGATTTAAAAAGCTCAGGAGAGATCCAGCTCCAGCTGATCGACATAACACCAGCCCCAATCCTCTCCCGGTTCAAACGACCGGATGATCGGATGTTTCGTGTGGTGGAAGTGCTTGGTCGCATGCTTGTTTTTGGATGAATCGCAGCAACCAACATGGCCGCAAGTGAGGCAAAGCCGGAGGTGGACCCAGGTATCTCCGCTCTTGAGGCACTCTTCGCAACCGCGGGTATGCGGTTGCACATCGCGGATCTGATCAAGATGAGCGCACTGAGTCATTTGTTCCTTTCTCCCGATTTGGCAACGGTGCCGCCGCGTGCGTGCAGTTCTAACTCGAGCAGGCTCGCTTTGGTATCCAGTCCTCCGGCAAAGCCTGTGAGCTTACCTGTCGAGCTAATGACCCGGTGACAGGGCACGATGATCGATACGGGGTTTTTTCCACTTGCTGCACCAACGGCCCTGTACGCTTGCGGAACTCCCAAGTGTTTGGC
>JAFAUR010000654.1 GCA_019243205.1 Acidobacteriaceae bacterium
TCCAGCAGTAGCTTCACGCGGCCTTTGGTCTTCGCCATTCCCATCAGGAACGGGACCGCCGCGTCTTCACCAAAGTTGGGCGTATCCTCAATGTCCGAGGCAGCAATGCTAACGACCTCCGTAACGCTGTCGACGACAATGCCCAAAAGTACCGAAGTATCCTCTCGCCGGGCGTGCACAACGATGATGCAGGTGCGCTGTGAGTATTCGATCGCGGGCATACCGAATTTCAAACGCAGATCGACAACGGGAATCACCTTGCCTCGCAAATTGATGACGCCCCTCAGGTAATCAGGTGTATGCGGAACCGGCGTGATGTCCTGCACGCCCATGATCTCGCGCACTTTCAGCACGTGAACGCAACAGTCCTCTCCGTTCAGCTCGAAGACAAGGTATTTGCCGGTCCTCGACTCTACCGCTTGGCTGCTCGCGCGATGTTCAAGTGTTGTTGTCATCAGCTGTTTCCGTGCTCTCCTAACTCTTGCTTCCGCGCTAGCTGAATCTGGCGAAAGGACCACACGAGACCTAGGTGGGAACCAAATGCCAAAAATCCGGCTAAGAAAACCCTCAGGCTTTTTGCGAAGTGTCTCGAGTCACCATACTGGCGAGAACCGGCTCGCAGCTCTTGCGTCGTGACACGCCATAGGCACGATTGCGTGTTCGAGGCCGCCGTTTTCTCTGAGAAAAACGCGCCCGGTCGACACGTGCAGCCGGACTGTTCGTGAAACGCTGCCGGCCAGCGCTTCCGTTTGCGCCATGAATCCCGCCTGAGCCAAAATGCTTCTGACGGCGAGGCAATTGCGCCGGCCGATGTTGAAGTGGTCGTCCACTTCCATCATCTGCGCGCCTCCAGCCAGCGTGATGTGCATTCGCCGTCTGTCCGCTCCTAAATCGTAAGCGGAACGGAATAGAAGCGGAATCCCAGTATCAGCGAACAAGTAGGGGTTTTGGTGAGCTTTGTCCGGATCGAGATTCGATTCGGGAAGCATGAAGTGCAACAGTCCGCCAACTCGTGCAATCGGATCGTGAACAACAACGGCCACGCAAGAACCGAGCGCATAGGTGATGAGCGTAATGTCGCGCCTCGACTCGACCCGACAGTCGCCAATGCCGACGATAGTATTCATCGGGCGCTGCGGACGTACTGCGAAAAGAGGATTAGTTTGGGGCTACAGGCCGGCGAGGCACGCATGACGGACTCTGCTGGTCATATCGGCACCAGCAGGGTCCGTCTATACTTTTTGTGCCTCCATCATCGTGGCCTGAGTGACAGAGCTTCTAGTAAATGGAAGGTTCGCCGAACGTCATCGTGTACAGCGCCAAGATAGTTAGTCCGACGAAGAAATACAGGATCAGCCAGTTGGCCGGCCCTTCAGAAGGATTGTTTTGGGGTTCTTGCTGCGGCATGCCAAATAGAGTGCACGGCATCTGCCACATGCTTTCCGCTGCCTAAAATGAGCACAATCCATAGGCCGGCTGAGCTCGTTTATCCGATTTGTTCACCTAATGAGAATGAGATTCTTCTATCCGGCTATTCAGCAAACTCCGCAAGTGATTGAGAATGCGTCAAAGCTCGCCTGAGTTCCGGCTTGGTGCGTAACGCGCAATGAATCAGGCATCCTTCAAATCAAAAAGTGAAGGCTCGAGAATGTCAAACGCTTCTCGAATTTCTAAGGAGGCTCATATGAAACGCACACTCAATCGCATCATGCTGGCCACGACGCTCTCCGCTCTATTCGGAAGCGTCTCGCTCATGGCTCAAAACAGGGAAACTGCGGAGATCCCGTTCGATTATCACGTAAGCACAAAAGTCCTTCCGGCCGGCAAGTACATGGTTGAACAGCTCTCTACCCCGACGCTGTTCCGTATCAGCGACAACCGGGGACACAGCCTGTTTGTGTCCGCTCCTTGCCCGAAAGCGGGGAAACTCGGAACCGACAATCCGCGCCTTGCCTTTGTGCATTCAGGCAGCGACTACGTGCTTTCGGAAATCTGGATGCCCGGCGGCGTAGATGGTGCAACACTTCGGCAGTCCGACATCGAGCGCCAGCTCACTCGTAAGATCGGTGTAGCTTCCGTTGTGAACGTGGCACTCGGCACACACTAATTCATAAAACACTAATTCATAAGAGAGCCGGTGACACCTGCATGCAGGTCACCGGCTTTTTCTGTTTTGAGCCCTCATTTCCAGCACGTGGCTGAGATGCTCATACTGAACAGACTGTCGTTAACCCAGAAAGCGCCGACACGGCCGAACTCCACTCGCCGGAAATACGGCTTCAGTTCTTTCTCCAAGCTCACCTGATTGAAGAAGTTCACGTGCGTACCTTCCATCAGGTGCCACGGAACAACCTGGTGCCGAAAGCCGAGCGGGATGGCACTGCCATTCGGCACGGTGAAGACGACTTTATCGCAAGCGATGCGTGCAATTTCCTGAATCGCTCGCCGGAAATCAGGAATGTGCTCCAGCACTTCTGAACAGAACACCGAACGGAAGCTATCCGTTTCGAAAGGCGCCGGGAGCTGGCCATTGTAAAGGGTTACATGACCGGCAACCTCCGGGCGCAGAGATGCCCGCATCACGGGTGTGTCGAGTTCGAGTCCATGGGCCGGTATTCCACGCGCGAGCAGTTCAGAAACCAGCGCACCGCTTCCGCAGCCGAAGTCCAGAACCGGCCCTTCGAGTTTCAGAGCGAGGTCCCGCGTCTCCTCATTCACGCTCGCATTAGGCGGGCCCGAGCAGTAAATCTGGTCGCGGTGAAACACCTCTGATGAATCGAACAAACCGCGGTAGTGCGGATTCATGAAATGAAACGGGCCGGCGGCGTCGATGAAATTTGCCCCGGCGAACCGAACGCTCGCCGAATGGTAAGATCTCCCCGTCATCTGTTCCGAAACCAGGTATTCACATACCACTCCGGCTTCTGTGACCGAAGGCAGCCCACCCTTTCCCTCGATATCGGTGCGA
>JAFAUR010000017.1 GCA_019243205.1 Acidobacteriaceae bacterium
AAAATCTATCAGCGATACGGTTTCATCGACGCTTTCAACCCAAATACTGGATGGCAGGCGTCAGATGTGATCGGGATTGATATCGGAGTAACGCTTCTCAGTGTCGAGAATCTGAGAACCGGAAATGTTTGGAAATGGTTCATGTCCAGTCCTGATGCGGAACGATCCTTTCAGCTGGCGGAAATCGAAGAAGTCAGGTCCAGTTCCCATTCCTGACCGACAACTTCGGGTCCAAAGCTGTCGTGAGTCTCTTCTTTCACCAGCTGAAAGCCGGCTCGTTCATAAATCCGTATCGCTGCAACAAGAATGCTGTGCGTCCACAGGACCATCTTCCGGTACCCGGCCGTACGAGCGAACCGGATGCACTCATCGACCAGCACACGGCCAACCCCCATGCCCCGCGCGCCCGGCTCGACATATAGGAGACGAAGCTGTGCGGTGTCGCCGCGATCGGGATGCTTCACCAGGAATACATGTCCTACATTTTGGCCGTCGACCTCCGCAATCCAACAGCGCTCACGGCTTGAATCGAAATTGCGTAGGAAATCGCTGACGATGGTTGCGACCATGACTTCGAACCGCTGATCCCACCCGTATTGCTGCGCATAGCCAATGCTTTCCCGGTGCACCACCCAGCCCATATCGCCAACCCGGTGCGGCCGTAGGATGTAAGCGGGGTGTCTTCGGCTCTCGGAAATGGCACGCTCGATTCCGTCCATGGCGCGGAGCAGTTCGAGCCGTTTCTCTGGTGAAAGTGTATCCAGGAAATTGCACGCCTGCTGATTCGAAAGGTCATCCAGCCGCTGGAAAGCGGCTTTGCCCGACGGTGTCAATCTGAGTTCAGCCGAACGGGCGTCCTTCTCAGAAGGTGTCCTCTCGACTACGCCGGCCCGTTGCAGTTTGGCGAGCAATCGACTGAGGTACCCGGGATCCATCCCCAGTTCTTCTGCTATGTCAGTGGCTTTCGGCACCTCCCGGGTTGCGATCTCGTAAATTACGCGGGCTTCCGGCAGGCTGAACTCGCTGTTTAAGTGACCTTCGTTCAGGGTGCCGATGAATTTCGTGTATGAACGATTGAAACGCCGGAAAGCGCGCGCTTCTGGGTAGACAGCCAGCATGTTTGACATAGTCAACGAATTGGTTGACTATGTCAATAGAAATCGGGGGATGCTACGCGGCCGCCAGGACGACCAGTTCTTTCAGCGCTTCGATTCCCACGCGGTCGCAGTAATCGCCGAACGTTTCGCCTCGCTGCCGGGTTTCGCGATAGCTTTCGAACAGGGGTCGGAGACGTGGGGCGATCTCGTTGCGCTTGACGTTTGTCGCGAACACCTCGCCCATCCGGGTGCCGAGAGGCGAAGCGCCCAAGTAGATCGTGTACATATCAAGGCTTGAACCCACGATCCCAATTTCTGCCGTGTAGGGGCGGGCACAGCCATTGGGGCAGCCTGTGATTCTCAAATCAACGGGCTGTTCCCTCAGGCGCGCCGCATCGAGTTCTCTTTGCACCGAGGCGACCAATTCGGGCATGATGCGCTCCGCCTCCGTGATGGCAAGTCCACAAGTAGGAAGTGCAGGACAAGCGAGCGCGTGACGCAATACGGGGGGCAGACTCTCCGGTTCCGCGATTCCATGTTCGCGCAGAAGAGCGGCGACCGCGCGGCGGTCCGCATCTCGGATCCCACTCAGGTACAGGTTCTGCTGGCATGTCAGCCTGACTTCGGTCCGGAAGCGTTCAACGATGGTACGCAGCCCGGTGCGGATCCGAAGGCTTTCATCGAAGTCTTTGACACGCCCGCTCAAGACCCTCACGCCCACGAACCAGATCGCTTCACCGGTATTGTCCGTGCCCTGGCGATGCCAGCCCAGGTAGTCGGCCGCGCGGGTCCATGTAAGTGGACGGGGTGGAGCGAGCGTCCGCCCGACACGTGTCTCCAGTTCCGTTTTGAACTTATCGACGCCCCAGGCATCCAGCACATACTTTAAGCGCGCAAGCCTGCGATTGAT
>JAFAUR010000311.1 GCA_019243205.1 Acidobacteriaceae bacterium
CAAAGAGGAAGTGTTTGCACTTCGTGCCGGAGAGAGCCGCTGCTGACAGCTCCGACGATGTAAAGCGCGACCAAGACGGCGAGAGCGCAGTACGCAATCCACTTCGGAGCGCTCGCCATCCACCAGCAATACGCAGGCGATCGTAAATTTGTTCCTACGGCTGGTTCTTACGCATCCAGACGCGCCAGGTGACCGGTCCGGCTTGTTTTTTTGGAATAGCATGGCCGGCGAGTTTGAGAGCGAGCTTGATCTGCCCGTGATGGTAGCCTTCGTGCCAGATCATGTGCTGAAGAAAGAGGATTGGGTGATCGTAGTGAACATCCATTTCGCGGCCTTCCTCGATCCTGCTTTTTACAACCTGCCGCACAAGGTTCGCGCTGCCGGTCAGCATGTCCGCGATGCGAGCTGAATCACGCTCAGCGATCCATTCTTCTTCCGGAACCTGGACGGCGAATTCAGGGGCGTCCTCTGACACAAACACGAGCCGGACATAGTGGATGTGCGTGAAGAGCTCGGCGACAGAAGGGCTGGCTTCCATGGCTCTGATCTCGAGGCCGCCTTCGGGAAGGACGCGGAGGAGATTAATCAGAATGGTGTTATTCCGGTCCCAGGAGTCTAACAACGCGGCCAGCAGACTTCGATCCTTTACGTCGGGCATATCCGGATTCCGATTTTCATTCATTTTCAGCGAGTAGTTTCAATCGATGCAGCGCATCGTCCCATTGACGGGAGATAGCTTCCAGATAGCCTCTTGCCTCCTCGAGCTGTTTAGGCTCGAGTTCGTAAATCTGTTCGCGCCCATGACGTAAGGATCGGACGAGACCGGCGCGGGCGAGTACATGGAGGTGCTTTGTGGTCGCCTGTCGAGAGATATCGGAATCGGAGGCGAGGGCGGTGATGGAGACGGGCCCGTCCTTGCAAAGGCGGGCTACGAGCTGCAAGCGTCTCTCATCACCGAGCGCTGCGAACACGTGTGCGGATGCGGCCGGTCGAGACTTATGCCGCTTTCTCTGCATACTTTGTAAGAGATTCGAGCTGCACGTCCCAGCCATGTTCGTTCCCTTCGAACGCCTTGGCGCGGCGGGAAAGCAAGATGTGGTCGAAGCCGCTTTCGGTGAGCGTGAGGAGAGTTTCGTTTTCGACCTCTGCGAGACGGAACTCGACGAGAGTGGAGCCGTCCTCCGCGGCGTTCGCAGCTCCGGGGTGCCAGCGCCAGGAGAAGAGCGATTCGGGCTCCATACGCTCAACGATGAGATAGAAATGAGGATCGCCGGTGCACAGCGGGTGGGTAGAGGTCATATTTACGCGCTCACCAGGCACAAACGATCCCTGGACCTCGGCTGAGAACCATTCTGCAAATTGGGAAGGCGTGGTAAGGGCGCGCCATACGCGGGAACGCGGAGCGCGGATCAAGACCTTCTTTTCGATTTTAGTAAGTTCGGATGTGGGCATGCTAAAGGGCAACCTTTCAGTTGCACTTTAGCATGAGATGGAGACTATATGCAACTACAGGGTTGCATTTGTTAGCGCATGCCGCCGGCGACCAGGAGCAATTCGCCGGTCAGCCAGCCTGAGTCCTGAGAGGCGAGGAAAGCCGCGACGGGCGCGATGTCTTCGGGCTGTCCGAGGCGGCCGAGAGGCGTCATCGCGACCATGTATTTTTCGAAATCACTGCCGATAATTCCAGCGGTGTGGGTACCTTCTGTTTCGACCCCGCCGGGATTGATCGAGTTGACGCGGATTTTCTTCGGGGCCAGTTCTTTGGCGAGAACGCGCGTGATGGTATCGACGGCGCTTTTGGTGGCGGCGTAAACGGCTGCCGTGGGCGGCGCGGTCTGACTCACGATGGAGCCGATGTTGATGACACTTCCACCCTCAGGGTTGAAGTATTTCACCGCTTCGCGAGTGGCCAGAAGAAGGCCGAGGACGTTGATATCGAACTGGCGATGGAACTCGGCTTCGGTTATGTTTTCGAGCGGAAAGAACCGGTAAACGCCGGCATTGTTGACGAGGATATCGAGATTACCTAACGCCTTGTGCGCGTCCGCGAAGAGCCGTTCGACATCACTTGCCTTCGATACGTCGCCTCCGATGGCGAAGGCCTTGCCGCCGGACTTCTTGATTTGGTCCACAACGTTTTCGGCGCCGGAACGATCGGATGCGTAGTTTACGACGACAGCAGCGCCTTCGGATGCAAATTGTCTGGCGATGGCTGCGCCGATGCCTTTGGATGCTCCGGTGACGATAGCGGCCTTGTTTTGAAGCCTGCTCATGTTCTGCTTTCTCCTTGTAGTCGGTTAGAGCAAGCGTTCGTTTGCGTGGATTCAGGAATCGTGAACGCTGGGAATGAGGCGGAGGGAGGCCAATTTCAGGCCGGGCGTTCGGCAGCGATGATGCGCTCCATGCTGGGTGCTACCGAGTAGCCGAGTGGAGCTAGTTTGAGATTCTGCAATCGTTGGCCATCGACTTTGGCCTCGTTTAGCAACAGGGCCCAGTTGTGGCGTTCCTCGCGACGCCTTTCGTTAGCTTGACGCCGTCTTTCGTTGGCTTTTCTGAGGCGCTGCGATTCGAAGCCAATCTCCGCTTTTCGCTTTTTCCCTCTAAGCTTCAGGAGCTGGTCAAGCGATTTGTGGAACGCGCGGTCGTTGGTTGTCTGATACCGGAGATAAAGAGC
>JAFAUR010000645.1 GCA_019243205.1 Acidobacteriaceae bacterium
CGAAGCAGCAGCAGCCTCAGATGAGGGCTGCGCTCCCTAAACAACCTGTAGTGCAGCCCTAAATTAATGCATGTGGCTGAAGAGCATCCATAAGACAATCAGTCCGCCAGGAACGCCCAGCAGCCAGGCAAGCAAGTATTTCATAACTCCTCCTGCAAGCTAATAAGCAAGGATTAGGCCACTCTGACGACCCATCTTCTTACTTATGTCGTTTCAGCTACTTAGCTAAACCTGAAGGATCGCCGAGTAAGTAAAAACCACGGGTCATACGAGAATTTACCCGCCCGTCGAAGTGGGACTCAGCTTGCGCGCGAAAAAGGCCGACGTCGCCTTATACGCCTCCACCCAATGCCTGTACAGAAGAAAATCGTGTATCTCGTTCGGGAAGATCAGCTCTTCGAACTCGACATTTTGCTTCCGCAACGCATCTACCAATGCCTCTGTTTGGGCGAACGCAACGTTTCGATCGTCGTCGCCATGGATAAGAAGAACGGGCGACCGCCATGTTTTCACCGAAGCGAGCGGGGAAGAGTCCCACGCGAGCCGGAGGCTCTGGGCACGTTCCTCAACAGCCTCAGGGTCACCTCCCGCGGGCGCTTGGGGCGCATCACGAAGGGAACTCCAGTCATGAACACCGTGAAAATCCACGCCTGCGGCAAATAGATCTGAGCCCCGAGCCAAAGCGAGGGCGGTGAGATAGCCTCCGTAAGATCCTCCCCAGACACCAATTCGAGTTGGATCCACATCGGCGCGCGATTTCAGATAAAGCCCCGCGCCAATCACGTCGTTGTACTCGCTCGCACCATGTGCACCGTAATTGATCGCTTCGCGAAAATTCAGACCGTACCCAATTCCGCTCCTGTAATTCACGGAAAGCACAACATAGCCTCGATTCGCAAGAAACTGGTTCATCGAGTACGCATTCGAGTAGTAATACATGTAGTGGAAGCCGAGCAGCATCTGCCTTCTTGAGCCGCCGTGAAAGAAAATAAGCGCCGGATGCCGCCCAGCTTTGTCATGGGGCAGGAAGAGTTGTCCGTGGATCTGCATTCCATCGGCAGCCGCAATCATGACCGGCTCAGGGCGAACCAGCGAAGAGGCTGGAAAATCCGAAGGCACGGACCCGGGCGCCAGAGGCCGAGCCTTGCCATCCGCCGCTTGCATGACAGCGTGTGATCGCTCGTTGTAGCTGGAGGCGAGATAAACTAGGACACCCGATGTCGCAAGGGGAGCTGGCGACCATTCAATGCCGTCACCTTTAGTGACTTTTTCCGGGGCCGTATTGCTCGACGTATTAACTCGCCAGATGTGACGCCTGTCGATGTCGCCGATGTTGCTGGCATAGAAAATCGTTTTCCGATCTGGAGAAAGAGCCACGTGCTCCACTTCGCCCTCGCCCGGCGTCAGCTCGCGTGGTTCGCCTCCGGACGCCGACACGCTGTAAAGGTGACACCACCCGGTCTGCTCCCAGGGAAAAACAAGTTTCTTGTCTTCAGTCCAGAAGATCTGGTGGTCCGCAACGATTGGATGAAATACGCTGCCGGGTCCGGGTTTCGCACGGAACACCTCGCGTCCCTTTCCGGGTTCGATTTGCGCGACGCGGACAGACCAGGGGACTCCCTCGCGACGCGGCCCTGGTCCAATGCTGTTGTTGCGCACCGATGAAATCCGGACGAACGCAATCTGCGTGCTGTCGCTCGACCACACGGGGCTCGTGTCGCGATCTGTGCTCGGATCAAGATAACGCAGAGTTTTATCTCCCGGCGAGTACACACCGATGAAGCCGTGATCGCGGCGGTTACTCTCAAATGCCAGCCGTGATCCGTCGGGGGACCACTCGAGATCCTCCGATGTACCCTTCGCCTGGACGGCAACTGTTGCGTCTTCGCCCGAGGGTTTCATCAGCAGGATTTTGTTCTCACGCACAAATGCAATGGCGTCTCCCTTCGGAGACACCGCGGGGAAGTGTCCTTCACCCAGCTTCTTTGGCGCAGATCCGTCCATCCGTAAAAGCCAAATATCTTGTCCGGGCCGGGTAGGCCGGAGATCGGGATTCGGGTTTTCGCCCCCGTTTTCGAAGTCCCCGCCTCGGGTAAAAATCAGGTACGAGCCGTCGGGCGCCCAAGCGAGTTCCGCGATCTCCTGTCCGTCGTCCTCGGTGAACCCGGTCGCATTGCGCGCCTTCCAGTCCGGTGCTGAGGCGATCCAAATATTGCGATGCCCCTTCTCGTTCAATAGCCAGGCAACCCGTTCGCCATTAGGCGAAACCGTCGGCGCCTGTGCAAAGGGAGCGCTCATCACCTGCTCGACTGTGAAATCCGCGGCAATCACAGGTCGGACGAGGACCAGACTGAAAGCCATTACGGCAACGGCTGCTGAGAAGCGGTTTGACATAGTTGGTTGATTACTCATTCTGAGACATTCCACCTCGATGATCCAGCCCCTTGAAGCTTGAGCGTATCGCTTAAACGCAAAAAGGGCCAGGCGGCGAACCGTCTGGCCCTGATTGTGTGTTGCTGAATGAGCGATTCAGGTTAACGCGGGCAGCCCAGCGCCTTCACCTGATCCTCCGGCAGCGGCTTCAGATTCTTCACCGCCGGCGGCTGGCTCTGGCTGTTGTGCGGCACCAGGTAGACTTCCACCCGACGATTCTTGTCGGCTTCCGTCGTCACCGAGCCCTTCCGCTCCTTGATGTTCGAGGTCCCGCACTGACCCGGCCGCGTCTCCGAGGTCTGATCCGTGCCGACCCAATCCGTCTTGATGCGCGACGGATCCACCTTCGCACAGGTCCCTGTGCCGCCGCTCAACACCGCCGCCGCATTCAGCACCCGCTGCTCATCCAGCGGTGTCGGCGTGGGCGCCGGTCCTTTCCGTCCACGACGTCGCGCCGCCGGTGCGTTCTCCGCTTCATCGCTGTCGCGGTGTCCCACCAGCACAATGTCGTAGTCTCCGCTCGCCATCCGCGGCGCCGCGTCATCGATCAGCACGCGCTTGCCGCAGTTGTTCACGCGCGCATTGTTCTTGGCAAAAATCACGTCATCCAGCCGCACAAACTGCGGCGGGCAGTTCACCGTGATCGTCGTCGATTGCGTCGCCGTCTTCCCGTTCTCGTTCGTCACCGTCAGCGTCGCCGTCACCGTCTTCGTCTGACCCTGCGCTCCACCTTCGAACGTCAGCGTCGACGCATCAAACGTCGCATTCGCGTTCGTGTCATTCGCCACACTGCCTTCGCTCACCGTCCACTTGTAGCTCAAGTTCCCGCCACAAGCCGCCGGTGTCGCCGATCCCGTCAACTGCGCCGTGTGCGTCCCGTTCGCTACCGCCGCGCACATCAGCGTGTTCGGGCTCGCCGATACCGCTGATAACTGCGGTGTGTCATCCGATACCGTGACCGTCGCTGTCGCCGTCACCGGCGCCGGCGGAGGCGGCGTCGGCGGCTGCACCCAGCAACGCACCGGGAACTTCGCCGGCCGCTCCATCGGCGCCGGAGGCGGAGTCTTATCCGTTACCGTCACCTGCACGTTGAAGCTGCCCGTGTTGTTCGGCGTGAAGCTGAAGTCCGGGCTGTCGCTCCCCTGCGCCTGTCCATTCAATGTCCACGCGTAGGACAACTGGTGTCCCGCCTGAGCCGTAATGTTCGCATGCAGCGATACCGGCTTGCCCTGGCAGATCGTCGTCCCTTCCGCACCTGCTATCGTCGGCGTCGGTAACGGCGGCGGCGGCGCTGGCGCAGGCGGCATCGGCGGACATTTGCTCTGTCCTAAGTAAAAAACCAAACCCAAAGTTGCTTGAAATCCGTTAATCTTGTTCTTGGCCGGTATGTAAATGCCGCCCGTGTTGTAGTTCGGCAAACCAAAAGTAGGATTGCGCGACCAGAAGCCCCGTGCATCCAGCCGCATGCCCAAATGATCGGTGAAGTGCCACTTCACGCCACCGCCATAGTTCAGGGCCGCTTGCAGATTCTCTGACAGATTTGCTGAATGATAAACGGCATTAACTGCGGGATTCCGAGCGTAATTTTCAGCCGCATTGGTCGGATCAAATATCGCG